>JAAXUL010001177.1 GCA_013336035.1 Chloroflexales bacterium | reverse complement strand
AGCGCGAAGCACTCGCCCGGGCGCAGCTGGAGCCGCGCGGTGCGCTCGAGCGGCGCGCCGCTCACGGGTGCCGGGCTTGCCCGGCGACGATAGACCTCCGCCTCCTGCTCGCCCTGGTAGAGCCCGACCAATCCCCAGGCGCGGGGGTCCTGGAGCAGCATCGCCGCACCGGGGGGCAGCACCAGCACCGCCAGAGAGAGGTCGCCCGTCACGGCTCGGTAGAGCAGCCGTGTGGCGTCAGTGCTCGCGCTGCCCGCTTCGGCGAGCGGCTGGCGATAGCGCTCGGGCAGCCAGGTGGAATCGGCCAGCAGGGCGGCGAAGGAGGGACGCAGCTCCGCCAGGGCCTCGGCGGGCGGGGTCGCCGTGAGCGTCGCGCGCACCAGCCCGATCAGCTGGCGCACGACCGGCACATCGAACGCATCCTCGTGCGACAGCGCCCAGCGATCCTCGCGTTGGACCATAGCAGACCGCCTCATATGGCGTGGTGGCGCCGGCAGAGGTCATCAGGGAGCGCCTACCGGCGTGCCAGGCGCTACGTTCTACGGTGTTTGCCTCAGGCGCCCCGGGCGCGGACCCGGGTCGCGCGGGCTCGGACCCGTGCTGTGGCGGATGGGGTCGCGGGTGGCCGTTGCCAGCCCGCCGGCTGGAGTTGGGGCAGGATGCGCTCCCCCAGCAGCGCAATGCTCTTCAGTGCCTGCTCCGGGCGTACCCCGGGCGGGGCGACCGCACAGGCGAGCTCGTCGACGCCGCGGAAGGCCGGCTCGTGGGCCAGGGTCTGGAGCACCTGCGCGGGGGTGCCGCTGAGCAAGCGCCGGGCGTTGGGCTGCCGGGCAGGTGCCGCAGCAATGACGCGGGCGAGCTCGGCTACCCCCAGGTCGCTGTCCGCGAGCACGAGCGTCAGCGCGCGTGCGACCCAGTCAGGCCGGTTGGGTATAGGAGGACGCGCTGGCCCGCCGCGCTCCGTCGCAGTGTCGGGCGCATCCGGCAGCAGCAGCCCGTAGTCGTGGGCGCCAGCTCCTGCGACGCGCGCCGGATCGACCCGCAGCAGGAGTCGCTCGGCCAGGCGGGGTCCGCGGCCGAGGCCCATCAGCGCCGACCTCGAGCAGGCTCTCGCCGCCGCATAGGGAGTGGCTATGGCTGAGTTTGCCGGCAAGGTCGCGTTCATCACCGGGGCAGCCCACGGGCAGGGGCGGGCCGTGGCCCTGGCCCTGGCCCAGCAGGGCGCGGATATCGCCGCCCTCGACGTCGCTCGCCAGCTCGCCTACCCCGGCTACCGCCTCGCCGAGGCCGACGAGCTGCGCACGCTCCAGGCTGAGGTCGAGGGCCTGGGCCGCCGAGCCCTGGTCTTTGCCGCCGACGTGCGCGACGAGGCGGCGATGGCGGCGGCGGTGCGGCAGACCGCGGCCGAGCTGGGAGGGTGACGCCGGCGATTGAGGCCGAGCTGCGGGCGCTCCTCGCCACCCCCCAGCGCTTCAGCTCCTACCAGGCCATCGTCGACTGGCTCTGGCAGCAGCACCAGATCCGCCTGTCCTACTCGGCAGTATATGCCCTGGTGCGCCAGAAGCTCCAGCTGCGGTTGAACGTACGACGTGGTAACCACAAGGAGCAGCCCTACGACCGCTCCAAGCATCGGGTGTCGTAGGGCGCAGAGGAACATCTCATCCGGTCGCACCCGTCCCACGCGCCTGCCAGAGCGCCCGTCCGCTCAGGCGAGGAGCTGCTCGGGCTGGATGCGGTAGGGGTCGAGCGACTCGTCGAGGTCAACCTGGAGCGCGCTGTTGAAGACGTTGTTGACGATCATCAGCGCGCCAAAGACGGTCAGATCGACGATCTGGGCGTGGGTGAAGTGCTGCCCCAGCCGCCCATACAGCTCATCAGACACCCGGTTGGCGTCGGCGGCCAGCTGGCGCCCAAACTCCACTACCGCCTGCTCGCGCTCGTCCAGCACCAGGTTGGCCGGGTCCTCGCCCCCGTCGATGATCTCGCGCCGCATAAAGGTCAGGCACAGCGCGCAGGCGTTCTCGCGCGAGATCGCGTGGCAGAAGAGGATGGCCAGCCGGCTGCCGAGCACCGGCTTGACCCGCTCAAACAGCGTGTACCACTCCAGCACAGCGTGCAGGGCCACGGGCGAGTGCAGCAGCGTGGCCTTCATATTGGTGACCACGCCGTGCTCCTGCACGACCCGGTCGTACTCGGCCTAGATCTCGGGCGGGGCCTCCTCACGGCGAACGAGGGGAATGCGAGACACGCGATGGCTCCTTTCAGCTCAGCAGGTGGATAGTGCACCGGATAGGCAGGGTTTCAGGGAGGGTCTGCCCTCCCTGCGCAGACCCCGTATCGGCCTTGCGGTTGGCGCAAGCATGGATTGCGAGCAGTTAGGATGCGAGCGCGGCAGGGATCGCCTCGGCGAGGATGTCTGCGATGCGGTCGAGCTGCGCGACGCTGGTGATCAGGGGCGGCACCAGGCAGATCACCTCGCCCAGGACGCGGGTGTACAGCCCACGGCGGGTCAGCTCGGTGCGCAGGCGCTTGCCGACCCCGGCCTCGGCGGGGAAGCGCGCTTTGGTCGCCCGGTCGGCGACCAGCTCGACCCCGGCCATCAACCCCAGCCCGCGGACCTCGCCGACGTGCTCCAGCTGCTCGAGGGCCTTAAGCCTGTCGAGCAGGTGCGCGCCGCCCTGGGCCGCGCGCTCCACCAGCTCCTCGTCTTCGATGATCTGGAGGTTCGCCAGCGCTACCGCGCAGCAGACCGGGTGCGCCGAGTAGG
>JAAXUL010000375.1 GCA_013336035.1 Chloroflexales bacterium | reverse complement strand
CTTCTATGTGCCGTTCGCGCTCCACGAGCACTTCGGGCGCACGCTGCGCCACCTTGGGACGCGCAGCGGGCAGGGCGGCGCGACGGAGGTGCTGTATAACAATCTGCCGGGCTACGCGGCGATGCTGAGCCTCTACGCGACGCGCTATGTGGCGGGGGCGGCGGGGCTGGCGCTGCTGGCGACGCTGGCGGGGCTGCTGGCGGCCCACCTGCGGCCCCGGGCGCTCGGGTGGGGGCTGGCGGGGCTGCTGGCGCTGGGCGGGCTGCTGGCGGCGCTGGCGCCGGGCGCGCTGGCCCAGGGGCCCGACGCGAGCCTGGCGGGGCTGCTGGTGATCCCACCGCTGGCGGCGCTGGCGCTGGCGCCGCGCCTGCCGGCGGGGCTGCGGGCGCTGGTGCTGTGGCTCGCGGGCTCGCTGGCCGCGCACGCGTTTCTGATCGCCGACCCGCGCACGCACTTCTATACGCTGCACGCCGCGGGGTGGCTGCTGGTCGGGTATGGGGCCGCCACGCTGGCTGAGGCCATGCCGCGCCTGCGCACCGTCCTGGCCGCCGCCGGGGCCGCGCTGCTGACGCTGGGCCTGGCCTACACGGGCCTGGTGTTTCTGCGGCCCTGGCCAGAGTTCGAGCGGGCCTACCCGGCCACGCTGCTGCCGTTCTTTACGCCGCCGACGGGCGAGACGCTGCCCGACGATGGGCTGTTCGCCTTCCCGCACCGGGACGGCTGGAAGACGGTCGCCGCCCTGCTGCGGGCGGGCGCGCTGCGGGGCTCGGTGGACAGCAACCAGGAGCTGTTTACGCCTGGCTGGTACCTGCGCGGCCAGTTTAAGTGCGCGCGCCAGCCGGACTACTTTCTGACGGCCAATGGCGCGCGCCCGCTGTTCATCCCGCCGGGGTACTCGCTCTTCGGGGCGGTGATGGTCGATGGCGTGCGGGCGCTGGAGATCTATAGCCGCGAGCCGGTGGCGGGCCCGCCCCAGACCTTCGAGGCGGCGGACTATGAGGGGGCCTTTGACGCCTCGCCCGTGCCGAATTTCCCGCTGCGCCGCCTGCTGAGCGGCGTGGTGCCGCAGCGGCGCATGGAGACGCCCTGGCGCGATGGGTTCGCGCTGCGGGGCTTCGACCTCGACCGGGCGGATCTGGGGCCGGCGGACCCGGCGTTCCTGACGCTCTACTGGCGGGCCGAGCGGGATCTGCCCGATACGCTGGCGCCGGCGGTGCTGGTGCGCGATGCGGCGGGGCGCGCGGTGGCCGAGGCCGAGCCGTACTGCGGCGGGATGCCGGCGGAGGCCTGGCACAGGACCTATGTGAACGATACGCCCTTCCGTATCGCGCCGGGGGCGCTGCCGCCGGGCCAGTACACGCTGCACGCCGGGGTGCGCGACCTGGCGACGGGGGCGTGGCTGCCGCTGGCGGGCGGGGGGGATACGGTAGAGCTGGGGGCGCTCACGGTGCGAGAGTAGCTGCGGACGCCATCGGGCTCAGCCCGATCGTGTCGAAGCGGGCGCTGATCGGGCGCAGGTCGCCGTTGCCCTCGAGGGCCTGGCCGGTGGTGGGCGGCTCGGCGGTGCTGAGGCGCAGGGTGGTGCGGCCGGCGGGCAGGTGCATAATGAGGCTGTAGCGGCGCGGGCCTGAGGCGAGGGCCAGATCGGTGGTGCCGCCGAGGGCCTCGACGCGCAGGGTGCGGGGGCCGCCGGCGGGCAGGGCGCCGAAGCTGAGGCGGTAGGGGCCTGGCGCGGGGACGATCAGGCCGAGCTCGGCGGCCTCGGGGAGCCAGCGGGTGCGCGCGCCGGGCGCGGGCTCCTCGACGGGGCCCCAGCCGTCGCGGATCTGCACGCTGGGGGCGGGCTCGGCGGGGGGTACCTCGTATGCGATGAGCCAGCTGTCCTCGTAGGTGGGGGCGTCTACGCCCAGGCCGGCCTGGACGAGGGCGCGGAAGGGGGCCTCGTCGGCGGGCTGGAGGGCCAGGGGGCCGAGGGGCTGCTGCTTGTAGCCGATGATGTGGGTGTAGCCGATGGTGCGCAGGGCGGCGGGCCAGCCGCCGGGCTCGCGGGCGATGTCGCTGCTGAGCCGGCCGGCGCGCAGGTCGCGCAGGGCGGGCAGGCCGATCTGCGGCTGGGGGTAGGCGCGCGAGTGGTAGCCGCCGCTGATTGGTCGGCCGTGGGTGGTCTGGAAGAGCATGCGCTCGGCGTCGCGGTAGGTCGGGTCGGGGTGGAAGGGGTACTCGATCAGGGCGCCGTCGCCCGGGGGGAGGGCCGCCAGGTAGGGCGGCAGCGCGGGCGCGCGGGTGACGATGGGGGCGGGCCAGTACTCGAGGAGGATGAGGGCGGCCAGCAGGGCCATGAGCGATGCAGGGCGAAGGGCGAAGGACGAAAGGCCCGGGCCGCTCTGGCCGGACTGTGCGGCGTCGGTCTCTGCTTTGGTCTTGCGCCCGCAGAGCGCGGCGGCGCTGTGGGCGGCCAGGACGCCGAGGGCGATGGTGACCAGCACGTTGAAGCGGTCGGGCTGGCGGGTGAGGCGGAAGATAGGCAGGTCGTCGAGGAGGGCGTAGGGCAGGGGCAGGCCGGTGTCGGCGCCGTTGATGCGCAGTGTGGCGCCGAGGGAGAGGGCGGCGAAGGCGAGGGCTGCGAGGCCCCAGGGCCGCGCGGCCGGGCGGCGCCAGAGCGCCAGGGCGGCCAGGGCGACGACGCTGAGGCCGAGGAAGAAGCGGCGGTTGACGTCGTAGCCGACGCCCCAGCCCCAGGGTGCGGCGCCCCAGAGGGCGTGGAGGCGGGGCGGCACCAGGTAGGCCAGCAGGTCGGCCGAGAGGCGCCAGGGGTCGCGCGGGGGCAGGATGGTCATATAGTCGGCGCGGGCGGCCTCGATGAGCATTGGCACGACCAGGGGCGCCGCGCCGAGGGTGAAGACCGCGGCGGTGATGGTGAGACGAGCGGCGAGCGGCCCGAGGCCCGCGCCGCGGGCGCGCCAGAGCCTCCAGGCAAGGGCGCCGGCGGTGAAGATGAGCAGGAAGAGCGTGTAGTACCAGTCGGTCCAGGCGGTGAGGACGAGGAAGAGGCCGGCGAGGGCGGCGTCGCGGCGGGCGCGGCGCGGCGCGGCCTGTGGGGCCAGGGCCTCGAGCAGGAAGTAGATGTACCATGGCAGCCAGTGGAGGGCGAAGATCTGGAGCTGGCCGTCGGTGACGAGGGCGGCCATGTGGAAGGGGCTGGCGACGTAGACAATGCCGGCGAGGAGGGCAGGCCCGTCTCCGGCGCGGGGCCGGGCGAGGAGCCACATGCCGAGGCCGCCGAGGGCGAAGGAGGCGAGGGCGACGGCGTTGAAGCCGGCGATGGGCCCCCACAGCGCGGTGATCGGGGCCGCCATAAGCGTGTTGGCGGGTGAGAGCGTGTGGAAGAGCAGGTTGGGCCCGTCGGGGTAGAAGAGCCGGTCGGTGGCCCAGAGGTTGGCGGGGCGCGCCAGGGCCTCGACCGTCCACCAGAGGTTCCAGACGTTCTGGTAGGCGTCCTCGAGGCCGTCCTTGTGGGCGCCCCCCGGCAGATCGGTGGCGGGGCGGGCCCCGAGGGGCCAGGTGAGGGCGAGGCCGAGCAGGAGGTAGAAGGCCAGAGCGAGGGGCCAGCGCGGGTGGCTACGGGTCGGACCGGCTTTCATCCTTTATCCTTCACCCTTCATGCGTACGGCCGCGGCATGGTAGAGGCGGGCGGGCGGTCTGTCAACCCTTTGACACGGTGGGGGGCCGGCCATACAATAGTGGCTCATGAGCGACAGCGAAAACTCTTTTCTGACCAACGACTGTACGCTGCGACTCCTCGACGAGCTTCCGATATCGCTGATGATCTACTCGCCCGACGGCCTGCTGCGGGCCATGAACCGGCGGGCCGAAGCGTTCTGGGGCATAGAGCGCGAGGCCCTGGTGGGGCGCTTCAATGTGCTCGAGGACCCGCAGAGCGTGGCCCAGGATAGTCGCGGGCGCTTCGGGCGGGTGCTCGCGGGCGAGACGATCGTGACAGAGGCTCAGCGGTACGACACGAGCGAGGTCGATGTCGCGCGCCGGCAGGACCGGCAGATCTGGTTTCGGGCCCAGATGGTGCCGCTGCGGGACGGCAGCGGGCAGCCTGGCCACGTGGCGCTGATCCACGAGGATGTGACCGAGCACGTGCTGCGCAGCCAGGCGATGGAGGAGGCGCAGGCCGAGATCCTGGGCCAGCGGGCGGCGATCGACGCCCTGGCGAGCCCGATCATCCAGGTGTGGGACGGCATCCTCACGGTGCCGCTGGTGGGGGCGATGGACGCCCGGCGGGCGATGCATGTGACGGAGCACCTGCTGGAGGCGATCGTCGCCTACCAGGCGGACATCGTCATCCTCGACATCACGGGCGTGCCGCTGGTAGACACCTATGTGGCGAGCGCGCTGCTCCAGGCGGCCCGGGCGGTCACGCTGCTGGGGTGCCGGGTGGTGCTGGTGGGCGTGAGCAGCGAGGTTGCTCAGACGCTGGTGCAGCTGGGCATCGACCTGCGGCATATCGTGACGCTGGCGAACCTGAAGGCGGGGCTGATGTGGGCCTTCGCCCAGCTGGGGCTGGAGGTGGGCGCGAGGCGCGGGGCGTCTAGCCAGGCCTCCGGACGCCCCTATCGGGCTTAGACCAAGGACGAAGGGCGGGGCGGCTGAGCTATGGCGTGCGCCCCTCGCCCTCTGTCAGTAGGCGAGGGCGGCGAGCTGGGTGTGGGCCTCGTCGGGGGTGAGGCCGCCGTGGGAGCCCTTGAAGCGCACGGGGAAGCGCTGGTCATCCCACCAGACGGTCTCGCCGGCGTAAGGCAGGACGGCCAGGTCGCCGAGGCGGCTGAGGAAGGTGGGCGAGGGCGCGGGTCCGAAGAGCCCGGCGGCGACCAGGTCCGCGGTGGGGTGGACCTCGGCGCGGCCGGCGAGGGTCTGGGCGAGGGCGGCGCGCATCTCGTCGCGGCGATCTGGGTTGACATAAAGAAAGAGATCGCGGCTAGAGCCGCTGGGGGCGCGGGGGCGACCGTCGGCGCCGAGGGGCGTGGCCGCGACAAGCTCGGGGAGGCTGCGGTTGACGAGGTGGGCGCGGGCCGGCTCGATAGCGATCTGGCCGTGGTCGGCGGTGAGGAGCAGGAGGGCGGGGCGGCCGAGGCCGGCGAGGGCGGGGTGGAGCAGCCGGTCGAGGGTGGTGAGGACGCTGTCGATCTCGGCGCTGACGTGGGGCGAGTCGGGGCCGTGGGTGTGGGCGATCGCGTCGACGGTGTCGACGTAGAGCATATGGTAGGCGGGGCCTGTCTCGGCGGCGAGGCGGCCGGCCAGCAGGGTGACGGCCTCGGCGAGGGTCCGGTAGGCGACGAGCTTGGCGCCGGCGCAGGCCACCCTCGAGAAGGAGGACTGGGCGTAGGCGGCGTGCTGGTAGACGCTGGAGCGGACCCCGCGGGCGGCCAGGCGCTCGTAGAGAGTGCCGGGGGGGAAGAGGATCTGGGGCGAGACATTGGCGACGGCGAGGGTCTCGCGCTCTTTGTCGCCGGCGAAGGAGAAGAGCAGGGGGGCGATGACGCGGTCGAGGCCGGGCTCGTAGAAGAACCACTCGTAGACGCCGGAGGCGGCGGGGTCGCGGCCGGTGTGGATGGCGGTGACGTGGGCCGCGGTGGTCGAGGGGAACATGGTGGTGAGGCGCGAGACGACGCCGTCGGCGAGGAAGCGGCGCAGGAAGGGGTAGGCCTCGGCGCGGGGCGCGAAGAAGCGCCAGCCGAGGGCGTCGATGAACAGCATGATCACGGTGTCGTGGCGCGGCCCGAGGCCGGCGAGGGCCGCGGGCGGGAGGCCCGGGCCGCCCTCGCCGGTGAGCAGCGCCTCGACCGTGGCGGGGAGGCGGGCGAAGCCGTAGCCGGCGTAGATCGGGCGGACGAAGTGTTCGCCGAAGCGGGCCGCCTCGACGGCGGCGACGGAGTCAAGGTTGAGCATAGTCTCTCTGCTGGGCGGCCTGGGGGGCCGGCCCCTAATGCACCTCGGCCACCTGCCACTCTAGGGTCTGCCCCGCGTAGAAAGGGACGACATCGCCGTAGCGGGCGGGGACCTGCCATGGGCTGCGGGCGATGGTGACGGACTTGGCGGGCGGCGTGAGGCCGTAGATAGCGCGGGCATTGTCGGAGACGAAGGCCTGGAGGTGCTCGAGGGCGTCGTGGCGCTCGAAGAGATCGGCGAGGAGGGGCAGGATGACGGGGGCGGAGAAGATGCCGGCCGCGCAGCCGGCGGCCTCCTTGCGCTCGATGGGGTGGGGCGCCGAGTCGCTGCCGAACATAAGGCGCGGGTGGCCGCGGAGGGCGGCGTCGAGCAGGGCGGCGCGGTCCTCGGGGCGCTTGGCGATCGGCTTGCAGAAGAGGTGGGGGCTGAGCAGGCCGCCGGCGACGTCGTCGAGGGTGATCAGGAGGTGGTGGAGAGTGACGGTGGCGGCGAGGTTGGCGTACTTGTCGAGGAGCCGGACGGCGGCGGCGGTGGTGATGTGCTCCATGACGATGGTGAGGCGGGGGAAGTGGCTGGCCCAGCGGGCGTAGGTGCGCAGGAACTCGGCCTCGCGGTCGAGGACGAAGCCGTGGCTCTCGCCGTGGACGAGCAGCGGGATGCCGAGGTGCTCCATCGCGGCGAGGGTCGGCTCGATGCGCAGCAGGTCGCGGACGCCGTCGGCGCTGTTGGTGGTGACGCCCTCGGGGTAGAGCTTGATGCCGACGATATGGGGGCGGGCGGCGGCGAGCAGGGCCTCGTCGTACTGCCGGAAGAACAGGGTCATAAAGGGCGTGAAGGTGTGGGGCGCGGCGGCGGCCTCTACCAAGGCCCGGTACGCGGCCAGGTGCTCGAGGGTGTCGACGGGCAACACGAGGTTGGGCATAACGACGGCCCCGGCGAAGTCGCGGGCGCTGAGGGGCGCGACGAGACGGAGCATCGCCCCCTCGCGGAGGTGCAGGTGCATGTCGAGGGGCGAGTCGATGCGGATCTCCATGGGGACTCCTTTGCGCTGCTGCGGCGTCATTGTAGCATGGGAGGGGGAGCGGCCCGCTGCGCTCGCCGGGTTCGGAATCACCCCAGCGAAGCGGGTGTGCTATCATGGCGCATGGACGTGCGCAGGTCAGGAGGGCGGCGATGAGCGAGCCGAAACAGGGGCGGGGACGGCGCGGGCAGACCCAGCGGCTGCCGGAGGGCGAGCGGGTGGCGGGGGGGGATGTGCGGCGGACCGAGCGGCTGGACTCGACCGGCGATGAGTGGAGCCAGGCCGAGCCGGTGAACCCGGGCTGGCGCAGCGAGCGCTCGGGGAGCCGACGCGCGCCACGGCGTGGCGCCCTGCCCGCCTCGCCCCAGGAGTTTCAGCTCTGGCTGCAGGCGGGGGGGTGGCGCTACCTGGCGGGGATCGCCGCGCTGCTGGTGGTGCTGCTGATCGCACTGCTGGCCTTCGCCCGCTCGGACGAGC
>JAAXUL010001176.1 GCA_013336035.1 Chloroflexales bacterium | reverse complement strand
CGCAAGGACGAGAAGAAGAGCAAGAAGAGCAAGAAGGCCAAGACCCGCACGGCGGCCAAGGCGGACAGCTCCAGGACGCTGTCGCGGCGCATCGTGTACAACCGGCGCCTCAAGAACAAGGACGCCAAGAACTACGCGGCGGCCGACATGTTCTGGTCGCCGGTGGGAACTTTCCACAGTTCCTTTCCCGTAGCATCGTCCAGGCCGACAATGAACTTCTCGTAGTACGTGGCGAACACGACAACCTTGCCGTTGGACACGGGGTACGAAGGCTGGTAGCTGTTGCCGGTGGGGTGTGACCAAACGACCTTGCCGGTGGCCATTTCAACTTTGGCGATTCTCGCGTCCGAGCTCGGCCCCCTGGGGGGACGGGGCCACCATGTTGCCCGTTCCGTCCGACGACATCCCGAAGCCGCGCAGGACGCCGAGGATCCTGGCGCCCCGCGCCTCGGCCGCCATGTACACGGCCTCCAGTGCCCGCCAGGCGCCCCAGTCCTCCCCCGCCGCCCGCAGGCGCTCGGCTTCCTCCACCTGGCCGACGCACCAGGCACGCCTGGGCGCGTCGGGCCAGTCCTCGGGCGACCAGAGTGGGGCATCCTGCGCGACACCGGCGGCCCGGCAGGCGTCGCACCAGGGTATGCGGCGCTTGTGCCAGGCCGCCCGCGGGAGCTCGGCGCCGCAGTGGCGGCAGTGGTCCTCCATGTGCGTCCGCAGCGTGAGGGCCACCTCCTCAGGGAGGGCGGCGGCGGGGAGCAGGCCCAGGGCCTGGCGCAGCGGCGCGTAGGCCTCGGGCGAGGTGGCCGCGAGGGCGGCCAGCGGGGGGGCGGCGTGCGCGATCAGGGCGGCGAGGGCGGCGCGATCAGCGCCGTCAGTGAGGGCATCGGTCTGCATTGGGATCCTCCGTGGAGTGCAGTGCGGGCCCCGGCGGACGGCCGGGGCGGGGGTGGACGGTAAGGGCAAAAGGTGCGCGCGGAAGGAAGCGGTATGGACTACTGTTGTCCGGGGCCTGGGGCATCCCCACGCCCCGGGCCGCCCCTCCCTGGACAGCGAAACGAGACACAAACGAGACACAAACGAACCCGATTGGGCGCCTGAACGGGCGCCTGAACGGGCGCCTACTGGACGCCCGAAGCGTCGCCGAGCGCGGCCACCCAGTCCGCCAGCGTGACCGTGCGCCGGCGCCGCACCCGGCGGTCGGCGCCCTCGACCAGCTCGTCCAGCAGCGACACCGACTGCGTGCCATCGGCCAGCGCGCGGTAGTCGCCCCAGAGCGTGCCGTGCTCGGCGTGCTCCGATGAGGATGTGGTCGCGATCACGCCCCACGTCTCGGGCCAGGCGCTCCGCCACTCGGCGGCGATCTGGGCCGCGCGGCGCCGGGTAGGAACGAGGAATACCGTGCGCACGGGGCCACCGAACAGCTCGTGGTACAGCCCGGCGGCGTGCAGGTCGCGCGTGACCGCCGCCTTGCCGGCGAGGACCGAGAGCGCCTCGGTCGCCATGTCGACCTCCAGGCCCAGCCGGAGCTCGATCGCCTCGGGCGGGCAGGGCCGGCCCTCAAACCAGGGGATGGTGCCGGCCTCAGCCCGTGGCCGCTCCGGGTTGAGCCGCAGGACCACGAGGGCGTCGAAGCGCTGCTTCTCATGGACCGTAAACTCGCTCTGCACGAACACCTCGGTGCAGAGACGGCTCGCCTTTGCGGCCATCAGCACGCTGGAGCACCACCACGAGACCACCATGTCGTGGGCGATCGTTGGCGCCGAGATGCGACGGCCGCGCGGCTCCCGGCAGCGCAGCCCGTCCAGGCTGCGCTGATCGTGCTCGACGCCGAGGCCCTCCAGCAGGGCCTTCCCCTCCGGGGTCAAGCCGTAGATATAGGGGAATTTGCGCGGCGGGCCGCTCTTGCCCCCATGCCCCGGCAGCGCACTATAGCGCACGGTGCTCTGCCAGATCTTGCTCTCGACGTGGAGCTGCTCGAGCTGGCGCTGCATGGTGCGGCGGGTGAGGGAGCCGTCGTACTCCATGGTGTAGATCTGGCTGGACGACATCATCTCCAGGCGCCCGAGCAGGCGCAGGACATTGATCTGGCGCGGGTCCAGCCACAGCTGGGCCTCCGGCCGGGGGAGCCCGAAGGCTCCAGGGATAGTGCTATGCATCACCGTCTCCGTATGGCTAGGCCTCGTCGCCGAGGCCGTCGAACTCGTCGATCGGGGCGGGGGTCGATGGCGCGGCCGGGGCGGCCGGGGGGTGCTTCGGGGCCAGGCCCGGCACGATGGCGGTGCCCGCCGGCTTTGGGCCCCCTCCAGGCGGCGGGGAAAGGGGGCGGGGCGCGACGGGCGCGCGCGGCTCCTGCGGGTCGATCGCCCAGCGCTGGCGCTGGTAGGCGGCGGCGGCGAGCACCCGCGGCCAGGCCCAGCGCAGGCGCGAGAGCCAGCGCTGCCGCTCGAGCCGGTCGTGGACGCAGCCCGGGTGCGCGATGAGGTAGGCCCGCTGCGCCGTGCGGATCTGCCGCCAGCGGCTGAGCAGCGCCTCCCAGGCCGGTTCCGAGAGCCCGGCGAGGCGCGCGGCGGCCTCGCCCGCGTCGGCGGGGCGGTAGACCAGGTCGAGGATCTCCGCGTCACGCAGGGGCACCCCCGCGGGCGGGCACTCGGGCGGGAGTATCGTCTGCCAGTCGCGCGCGGGGGCGGGTGGGACGCTCACCTCGACGGGTGCGGGCCACGCCAGGGGCTGGATCGAGCCCATGCGCGGGGCGCGGTCCGGCCCGACGCCGACCAGAT
>JAAXUL010000374.1 GCA_013336035.1 Chloroflexales bacterium | reverse complement strand
TGGCGCAGGGTGAGCTCGTCGGCGATCAGCGCGGGCGTGACGAAGGCGGTGGCGCTGCCAGCGGCCAGGTGGGCGCAGAGCAGGTTGCCGCCGCCCGCGGCGAGGAAGGTGTCGCCGTAGGCCCGGCAGACGAAGGGTTCGTCCTGCGGCAGCGCGGGTTCGCCGGGCGAGGGCGGGTGGACGACGATAGCGACGCGGGCGGGGGGGCCGACCTCTACCAGCGTCCGTGGCAGGTCGCCCCAGCGGGCCAGGGCGCGGGCCGCCAATTCGATCACGGCCGCGCTGTTGCTGCTGTAGGCTACGGGCACGCCGAGCAGCGGCACCTCAAAGCTCTCGCTCAGTGGCGCCGCCTGGTCGCTTAGATCTGTCGCGGGCGTGTAGGGCGGGTGCATGTGTGGGCATCCTTATTGGGCGCCGCCGTGGGCGTGCCGGTGCACTATCTGTCTTGCCCCGGCTACTCGTCGATCAGGCCTTCTTGCGCCCAGCCAACCTGTCGAGCATCCGCCTGGCCGCCCAGCTCGATATAGGCGCTCTCGACATTGAGCCGGTGGGGCCCGGCGTTCTCGGCAGGCGAGCGCATAGTCATGGTGGCGCAGGCCGCGACGGCCTCGGTGACGCTGGCGCCCGCGCCGATGGCCAGCGTAACCCGGCGGCGCAGATCGTCGAGGTAGGCCCGGTCGGCCGCGAGGCGGCCGGTGATGGCGGCGGGGTCGGCCGTCGGCGCGCCGTGGCCGGGGACGAGGGCCTTGATCGGCAGGGCGGCCAGCCGCTCGAGGGTCGCCTCGTAGGCGGCAAGGCTGTGGCTGACAAAGGGGATCTCGAGGTCGCTGAGCGTGTCTGCGGCCCAGAGCGCCCCCGCGGCCGGCTCGAAGATCGCCAGCTGGTCGGCGGCGTGCCCGGGGATATGCAGCAGCCTGAGCTCGAGGTCACCCAGGGCGAGCGTCTGCCCATCGTGGGCCGTCGCGTGCAGCTGGGGCGGCCGAAAGGGCGTGGCCCGCGCGTAGCCGAAGCGGCGCTCCCAGCGGTCGATCATAGCGAGGGTGTCGCTCTGGCGCTGGGCAAGCGTGGCGGCAAAGCGCTCGTGGGCGAAGGCCGGTAGGTCGGGCAGCCGCTCTGGGCCAAGAATGTGATCCCAGTGGCTGTGGGTGAGGGCGATGCCGACCGGGGTGCCCAGGCTGGCGGCAAGCCCGGCGGCGGCGGCGACCTCGTCGGGGTGTGGGCCCGGGTCGATCAGCCAGGCCTGGCCGGCGCTCGCCAGCACCCCCGCGTTATAGTGCATCGAGCGGCTGGGCAAGGCCCAGAGATGAGGGGAGAGCTGAAGCGGCTGGGGCATAGACCCTCCTTGGGCAGAGCCGGGCGCGTCGCCTCGGGCCGGCCTGGCGGACCAGGGGCCTTATTCTAGGGCCCCTCTAGGGATTTGTCCATACTATGCCACCGAGAATACTTCACAGCACGTGGTATAATGACTTGTCGTACCCTGGACCTCATACCCGCGACCCGGCCCGGCCGGCGCGGCAGCCTGACTTGGAATATCAGCCTGACGTCAAGCAGATCACCGGCGCGGGCGGCCTGATCGCATCAGTCGCCGCGGGCAGCATCGCCGCGGCCCTCGGCCTGCGGCCCGGGGATACGATCATGGAGATCGGCGAGCAGCGCCTGCGCGATGTGATCGACTACCGCTTCGCCATCGCCGACGAGCAGGTCAGCCTCCACGTGCGCGCCGCCTCCGGCGCCGATCTGCGCTACCAGATCGAGAAGGACCCCGACGAGGACCTCGGCGTCGAGTTTGCCGAGCCGCTCTTCGATCGCCTGCGCACCTGCAATAACAAGTGCCCCTTCTGCTTTCTCACCCAGATGCCGAAGGGCTTCCGCAAGACCCTCTACCTGAAGGACGACGACTACCGCCTGTCCTTCCTCTACAGCAACTTCGTCACTTTCACGAACCTGAGCGAGGACGACTGGCAGCGCATCGAGCGGCAGCGCCTCTCGCCGATGAACATCAGTGTGCACGCCACCGACCCGTTCTGGCGCGCCGTGATGCTCGGCAAGCGCGATGTGCCGGATGTGCGCGACCAGATCCGCCGCCTCGGCGCGATGGGCGTCGATGTGCACACCCAGATCGTGGCCTGCCCGGGCGCCAACGATGGCGAGGTCCTGCGCCAGAGCATTGAGGATCTAGTCGCGCTCTACCCCACCGTGCAGTCGATCGCCGTCGTGCCCGTCGGTCTGACCAAGCACCGCTTCGACGGCAGGCGCCCCACCACGATCAAGGCCGCCATCCAGGTCCACGAGACGCCCGACTGGATCGACACCAACTGGGAGCCCCAGCCGCTCTGGGAGGGGGACGAAGGACGAAGGGCAAAGGACGAAGGACAGGCGCACCCTTCGTTTTTTGTCGATGGCCTTTCGTCTCCGGCGCCCCTGCACGACCCGGCCATGGGCTTCTGCTCGCGGCTTGGCGCGGCCACCGATGTCCCGCTGCGCTGCTTCACCGGCGAGGAGTCCGCTCGCGTCATCGACCTGATCGAGCCGATCGGCGCGCGTCTGCGCGACCAGCGGGGGATGACCTTCGTCTACCCGAGCGACGAGTTCTACATCCTGGCTGGCCGCCCGATGCCCCCCGCCGAGCACTATGACGACATGCCCCAGTACTCAAACGGCGTCGGCATGGTCCGCGACTTTCTCGACCTGTGGGCGCGGGCCAGGCGCCGCCTGCCCGCCCGTCTGCCCCAGCCCACCAGCCTCGCCCTGGTCTGCGGCAGCCTGGTGGCCCCGCTGATGGAGCAGGTGGCCGCCCGCCTGAGCAAGATCGACGGCCTTATGGCGCGGGCTGTGCCCGTGGCCAACCAGTTTTTTGGCGAGATGGTGACCGTCAGCGGCCTGCTCACCGGCCAGGATATCATCCCGGCCCTCAGGGCCTCGGGGTGCGCCCGGGCCCTGCTGCCGCGGGTAATGTTCGACTACAAGGGCGAGCGCACAATCGACGACTATAGCCTCTCTCAGATCGCCGAAGCCTCCGGCTTACCCGTCGCCCTCGCCGGCGACCCCGACGAGCTCACCCGCTACGTGCGCGCCCTCACGCGAACCGACATGCGCTGACCGGCCGACACCAACCTACTCGCGGAGGTCCCCGTGACCGCCAGGGAAACGCGCTTTCATCACTACGTCGAGGTGATCAGCAGGGCCAACCAGATCGCGGCCTCGACTGAGCTTGACGAGCTGCTCGACAAGATGCTCGAGCTCCTGATCGCAGTGACCGAGGCCGAGGCCGGCACGCTCTACCTCTACGAGGCGGCCAGCCACGATCTGGTCTTCAAGGTGGTCAAGGGCAGCGAGAGCAGCCGGCGCCTGGTGGGCTCGCGCATCGGGGCCGAGCGGGGCATCGCCGGCTTCGCCCTGGCCCGGGGCACGCCGGTCTTCGTCAGTGATCCCGCCAACAACCCCTACTGGGACCGCAGCCTCGGCGAGCTGTCCGGCCTCATACTGGATACGATCTACTGCCTGCCCCTCATGCTCCGCGGCCAGCCTGTCGGCATCGTGCAGCTGTTTAACCTCGCCCCCGAGGTCTGCGATGACAGCGACGAGCTGGCGCTGATCGAGCTGCTCTGCTCGCGCCTCGTGACCGAGGTCGAGAAGGCGCGCCTGCTGGCCGAGGCCCAGCGCCGCGAGCGCCGCCAGCAGGCCCTGGTCGAGATTATCTCGCGCCTCACCACCACTCTCGACCGCGACGAGCTGCTCGACCGGATCATGAGCTTCGCCTGCGAGCTGCTCGATGTTGAGGCGACCTCGATCTGGCTGCGCGACGACAAGGCGGGCGAGCTGGTGCTGCAGCTGGCCACCGGCTACCGGCGCGAGCTGATGACCGCCCAGCGCATGCCCCAGGGCCACGGCATTATCGGCCACGTCGTCGAGACTGGCGACACGGTCACGGTCAACGATGTGTCGCAGGACACGCGCTTCTACCGCCAGATCGACGCGAAGAGCGGCTTCGTCACCCGCTCGATCCTGTGCGTGCCCCTGCGCGCGCCCCGCATCGAGCTTGGCGGCCAGCGCGGCGCCGTCGAGGGCCGCATCATCGGCGGGGCCCAGGCCCTCAACCCCCACGACGGTCGCCATTTCAGCCCCGAGGATGTCGCCCTCTTCGAGTCGCTCGCCAGCCAGGCCGCCACCGTCATCCGCCTGGCCCATCTCTACACCGAGGTGGACAACCTCTCGACGCGCATTATCGACGCGATCACCGGCGCGATCGACCTGAAGGACCCTTACACCCGCGGCCACAGCCAGCGCGTGAGCGAGTTCTCGGTGGCCATCGCCCAGGAGCTCGGCCTCGACAACGATACGGTCTACCGCGTGCGCATCGCCAGCAAGCTCCACGACGTCGGCAAGATCCGTGTCCCCGACCGCATCCTCAAGAAGCGCAAGGGCCTCAGCGAGGCCGAGTTCCGCCAGATGCGCCGCCACCCGATCTATGGCCTCGAGTTCCTGCAGGAGAACGGGCTCTTAGAGCTGGACCTGCTGGGCGACTCGTGGCAGGCCCTGAGCCAGCACCACGAGCGGCTGGACGGCCGCGGCTACCCCAACGGGCTGCGCGGCGACGAGATCTCGCTGATCGGGCGCATCGTGGCCGTGGCCGATATCTTCGACGCGATCAGCAGCCACCGCCCCTACCGCCCCGCCCGCCCCGCCGATGAGGCCCTGGCTATCTTGCGGCGCATGGCCGGGATCGAGATCGACGAGCGCTGCGTCGAGGCGATGGTGCGCGCCCGCGAGAAAGGGCTGATCCTGACCCAGGACGAGCGGGCGTGAGGGCTCACCCGGCGAGCAAGCCCTAGGCGCGGCGGAAGTCCTTAACCTTGAGCTGCAGGCGCCGCTCGCCGTTCCACTGGTCGTCGTCGAAGGTGTAGGCGACATCGATGCGCGGGTGGCGGCGCAGGGGCTCGGCCAGGTGGCCAAGGCGAAAGGCGATAGCCTCGTAGGTCTGGCCGCCGTCGCGGAGCAGCAGCCGCAGATGCTGGCCGTCGGGGCCGCGTGGGCGGACATCGACCACCTGCACGCCGGCGCTCATCAGGGTGGGCTGCGGGTTGGCCTGCCCGAATGGCTCGAGGCGCTTCAGCTCGGCTAGCAGGTCCCAGCCCAGCTCATCGAGGCCGATCTGGGCGTCGATGGTCAGCGCCGGCTGCAGCATCTCGTCGGTGAGCTGGCGCTCGGCGATGGCCAGGAGCTGGCCCTCGAGCACGGGGATGTTTGGGTTGTCGATGGTGAAGCCCGCGGCCGCCGCGTGGCCTCCGAAGCGCACGAACAGGCTCGAGCAGGACGTCAGCGCATCGATGATGCTGAAGCCCGGCACCGAGCGGGCCGAGCCGCGGGACTGGGCGGCGCCCTGCTCGATCAGCAGCACGGGGCGGCCCCACTCCTCGACCAGCTTGCCGGCGACCAGGCCCACAACCCCCGACGGGTACTCCTCGCCGGCGATCACGACAACGCGCCGCTGATGGATGCCGCCGGCCTCGGCCTGCTCCTTCGCGGCGGCCTGCACGCGCCGCGTCAGCTCCTGGCGCTCGCGGTTGGTCTGATTTAGCGCGTGGGCGAGCTGCTGCGCGGTGGTGGCGTCATCGGCCAGAAGCAGCTGGTAGGCGCGCACCGCATCGTCGAGGCGGCCGGCGGCGTTGATGCGCGGCCCCAGCATGTAGCCGATATCGCCGGAGGTGATGGCGCCGGGCGTGAGGCCGGCGACCTCGATCAGAGCCTTGAGCCCGGGGCGCACGGTGCTATTGATCGCCTCGAGGCCGGCCTTCACGAGGACACGGTTCTCGCCGGTGAGCGGGCCCATGTCGGTGACGGTGCCAAGGGCGACGACGTCGAGCAGGTCGCGCCCGCGCAGCCCGCCCAGGCTGAGGCCCCGCTTGACCAGAGCGTGGACTAGCTTGTAGGCGATGCCGACGCCAACCAGGTGTTTGTAGGGGTAGGCGCAGTCGGGCTGCTTGGGGTTGACGATGGCGAAGGCCGCGGGCAGCTCGGCGGGCGGCTGGTGGTGGTCGGTGACGATCACATCCAGGCCGCTGCTGGTCGCCGCGGCCACCTCGGCAACATTACTAATGCCGCAGTCCACAGTGATCAGCAGGCGCACGCCATCCTCGGCGAGCTGGCTCACAGCCAGGTTGTTGAGGCCGTAGCCCTCGCGGGTGCGATGGGGGATGTAGGGGCGGATCGCGCCGCCCATCGCCTTGATCGCCTGCACCAAAAGTGTCACCGCCGTAACGCCATCGGTGTCGAAATCGCCGTAGACGGCCATCGGCTCGCCGGCCTGGATGGCTCGGGCGATGCGGGCGCTGGCCTCGGCCATGCCGCGCATCAGCAGTGGGTCGTGCAGGCCTGTCCTGATATCGGCCGTGAAGAAGTCCTTGATGGCCGCAGGGTCACGCTGGTCGCGGTGGTAGAGGAGGCCGGCGAGGAGCGGGCTAAGTCCGGTGGCTTGGACGAACTCGGTGGGCGCGGGGGCACGCAGGTCCCAGCGCTTGCGGCGTGCGGACATGATGGCTCTTCTGGTAGCTGCGTCGGGCGCAGCAGGTGACGGCACCGCAGGCATTATAGACCCTCCGGGCGGGGTGTCAACGGGTGGCCCGCCTGGAGCATGTACCGCGTCGCCCCGCGTAAGGATACGCTGATATGCCTTGTTACACCCCTCTGCTACACTATGATTATGACGCCGCGCGATCTCACAGTTTGGACTGCCTCTGTGCGCTACAGGCTTCTGCTGAGCGTAGGGCTCAGCCTGGTGCTTGTGCTGCTCACGGGCGCCGTCAGCCTGGTCTACCAGGGTCTTGTCCGCTCGATGCTCCTCCCTGGCCTCGAGCGCTCGTTCCAGGTGCGCGACCTGGGCCTTCAGCTCGAGGGCTCATTCCTGCGGGCTCGCCAGCACGAGGTGGCGCTGCTCAGCGGCCTGAGCCGGCTCGATGCTGCCGAGGGAGAGCGGCTGGTGCGCGCCCACGCCGCCGCGCTGGCCGAGGCCCGGGGCCGCCTAGACGCCCTCGAGCGCGTGGCCGAGAGCGAGCCGGTGCGCGGGCAGATCGCGCGCCTCGGCCCTCTGCTCGACCGCTACGAGGCGACCTTTCGCGGCATCGTCGATGTCGCCGGCATGCCCCCGCTCGACGATGACCTGGGCCGCGCCATCGCTACCTTCCAGGGCCTCTCCGACGAGATCTCGGGCGTGGTCGGGGGCATCAGCGCCACTACGGCGGTCGAGCTAAGCGAGAGCCGGGCCCGCCTCGCGACGCTCGAGGCCCTCGACACCGCGGCTATGGGCATCTTTGCCGTGACGGCCCTGCTGCTTGTCGTGGTGATGATCGCGCGCCTCAACAGCCACGTCTTTGGCCCGCTCGAGGAGCTGACCGAGGTCGCCGGGCGCCTGGCGCGCGGTGATCTGGGTGCCGCCGCGCCTGTGCACCGCCCCGACGAGCTG
>JAAXUL010001175.1 GCA_013336035.1 Chloroflexales bacterium | reverse complement strand
GGGATCCTTATCCTTGGCCCCGATGATGGGCCCAGCTACGCCAACCCGCGCGCCCGTCAGATCCTCGGCCTCGCCGATGATCAGCCCCTCGACCAGCCCTTCCTTGCGCTCGCCAGGCAGCGCTATTCCCGGGCCCCCCCCGAGGCCTGGGCCGACTGGCCCCATAATGATGATGTGCCGCGCTTTCTGGTCTGCCCCGAGAGCCGCACCAACCCCGAGCGCTGGCTGCGCGTCGATCTGCTGCCCCCCACTAGCGGCGATGATGTCCGCGTGCTGCGGCTGCGCGATGTCACCACCCAGATCACCTCGCAGCGCGAGATGTGGACCTTCCACGCTATGGTCGGCCACAAGCTGCGGACGCCCCTGGTCGGCATCCTCGGCGGCCTAAACATCCTCAGCGGGGGCGCCGGCACGATGGACCGCGAGAGTATCACGCGGATCGCCGATGTGGCCCTGGCCGGGGCCCGCCGTCTGCGCGCCGAGATCGAGGATATTCTGCACTACCTGCGCCCTCCCGCCGACCTCTATGGGGTCGAGGGCCCGACGGTGGCCGAGGTCGCCGCCATGGCTGAGCAGGTCGCCGGCGACCTTGGCGTCAAGCGGCTTGGCCTCGACTACGAGGCCGATCTGGCCGAGCAGCGCCTGGGCATGACCCGCCACGGCATCGAGGTCGCGCTGCGCGAGGTGATCGAGAACGCGGTTAAGTTCCACCCTATGCGCGCCCCTGTCGTCCAGGTCGCGATGCACCCCGCCAATGCGCACAGCCTTGATATTGGCATCAGCGACGATGGCCCGGGCCTCCAGCCCGAGCAGCTGCCCCACGTCTGGCGCCCGTACTATCAGGGCGAGCACAGCTTCACCGGCCAGATCGATGGAATGGGCCTTGGTCTGGCTCTCGTCGCTCGCATCATCCACGCCGTCGGTGGGCACGTCCAGCTCACCAATCGGCCCGACGCCAGCGGCGCCCTCGTCATCCTTAGCGTGCCCCTCGCCGTTTGACGCCTCCCCCGGGTTCTGCTACTCTTGCCTGCAGCGGTGCCGGACAGGAGTGGCCGGCGCCATCCGTTCGAGGAGCAGACGACTGTGCGCATCGCCATAACCGGCGCCACAGGGCAGCTCGGCGGCGCTCTCTGCCTAGCCCTGGGCCCAGGCCACGAGGTCATCCCCCTCGGTCGTGACCAGCTCGAGCTCGAAAGCCCCGCGGCCGTCGCCCAGATCGTCGCCACGGGCGCCGACCTTGTCATTCACCCCGCCGCCCTTACCAATGTCGATGGCTGCGCCCGCGACCCCGCGCACGCCTACCGGGTCAACGGCCTGGGCACGCGCTACGTCGCCCTCGCCTGCCGCCGCCTCGACGCCCCGCTTGTCTATATCAGCACTAACGAGGTCTTCGCCGGCGACGCCACGCGCCCATACTTCGAGTACGAGCCGACCGCCCCGGTCAATGCCTACGGCCGCTCGAAGCTCGCCGGCGAGCTTGCCGTCCGCGAGCTGCTCGACCGCTTCTATATTGTGCGGGTGGCCTGGCTCTTCGGCGGCGCGCGCAACTTTGTGCGCACGGTCCTGCGCCTGGCTGGCAACCTGCCCACGGGCGGGCTGCGCATGGTCGACGACGAGGTGGGCAGCCCGACCTACGCCGCCGATGTCGCCGACGCGGTGGCCCGCCTCGTCGATACGGGCGATTTTTATGGCACCTACCACCTGGTGAACGAAGGCGCCGCCTCGCGCTACGCCTTCGCCCGGGCCATCCTCGATATGGCCGGCTACGTCGATCTCCCGATCACGCCGATCAAGCTGTCGGATTATGTGCGCGACAGCACCCCGCCCCCCTATACCCCCCTCGCCAACATGGCTGGCGCCGCGATCGGGATCAGCCTCCGCCCGTGGGAGGATGCGGTCGGCGCCTACGTGGAGACGCTCAGCGGCCAGGCCCATTAGGGCCCGACCGACGCCCCGCCGTCACGGAGACACTTACCGGCGCCCGTACGTGCGGGCGTCAGCACGGGCACAGCCACTCGCTGCGCTTTCAACAATGACCCTGATACCATGAGCGCCACACCGACAATCGATGTCATTATCCCAAACTATAATGGCGCCGCCCTGCTGCCCACCTGCCTCGAGGCCCTGCGCGCCCAGAGCCGCGGCGACTTCGCGGTGACCGTGGTGGACGACGGTAGCACCGATGCGTCGCTGCCCCTGCTGGCCGAGCGCTACCCCGAGGTGCGGGTTGTGCCCCTGCCGCGCAACCGGGGGCTGGCCGCCGCGGTCAACGCCGGCATCGCCGCCACCTGGGCCCCCTTTGTGGTCCTGCTCAACAACGACACCGAGGTCGACCGCGCGTGGCTCGCCGAGCTGGTGGGCGCGCTCGAGCGCTATCCGTCGTACGCCTTCGCCGCCAGCAAGCTGCTGCTCTTCGACCGCCGCGACCAGATCCACTCGGCCGGCGACTTCTACCGGCCCAGCGGCGAGCCGGGCAGCCGCGGCGTCTGGGAGCATGATATGGGCCAGTACGACGTCGTGGGCGAGGTCTTTGGCCCCTGCGCGGGCGCGGCCGCCTACAGACGGGCCGCGCTCGATCAGCTTGCCGAGGGCGGGCGGGTCTTTGACGAGGACCTGGTGATGTACTGCGAGGATGTAGACCTGAACCTGCGGGCCCGCAGGCGCGGCCTGCGCACGATCTTTGTGCCCACGGCCGTGGTCTACCACATGCTCAGCGCCACGGGCGGGGGCGCCCTGGCCAGCTACTACTGCGGGCGCAACTTCGCCCTAGATCGGAAG
>JAAXUL010000373.1 GCA_013336035.1 Chloroflexales bacterium | reverse complement strand
GCCGAGTCCACGGCAGCGCAGAGCGCCGCCCCGGTGGTCGCCAGCGCCGCCGAATCCACGGCTGGCGCCACGGCGGCCCCATCCAAGCTGCGGGTGGTCACCGCCCCTGCCCCCGTCACCGCCACCCGCTCATCGCGCTAAGCTCTCGCGCTACCCCGTCACGCTAATCCCTGGCCCTCGGCCAGTATGAGGAGGTTCTGATGTCCGACAGCAAAGCCGCCCGCCTGGCCGCCATCCGCGCCGCCAATGCCCAGAAGCGCGCCGCGGACGGCCTCGCCACCGCGAGTCCCATCGTGCCCTCACCCGATGGCGTCGTCGCTCCTCCACTGCTGCGGGGGCAGCCTGCCGGCAGTGTCGCCGGCGCCCCAACCCAGCCAGTCATCATAGCTGCTGCGGGCACGGCCAAGGCGGTCGGGCCGGCCATCACCATCGGCACGCCCAGTGGGGCCATGCCCCAGGCGGCGCCGGTGACGAGCACCACCATCCGGCTGCCGCGCGTGCCCGAGGCCCCCGGCGCCGCCCCGGCCGTACCCTTCGGGGATGCCTCCGGCATTCGCGACGCTGACGCGCAGCGTTTGCCGGCCGCGACCCTGACCCCCTCGCTGCTCGGGCTGCTGCTGCTGGCGGCCGTGGGCGGTGCGTTTATGGCCGCGTTTGCCCTCCCGGCCTGGCTGCCGGGCCTGAGCGCCTCGCTGCTCGGCCCCGAGCCCAAGGCCTACTGGTATCTCGCGCGGTCCACCGCGTTTGTCGCCTACGGCCTGCTCTGGCTCGCGATGGCCCTTGGGCTCATGATGACCAACAAGCTTGCCCGGCTCTGGCCCGGTGGCCCGCTGGCCTTCGACCTGCACCAGCACGCCAGCATCCTGGGCCTGGCCTTCGGCCTGTTCCACGCCCTGATCTTGCTCGGCGACCGCTACGCCAACTACACGCTCGGCCAGATCCTGGTCCCCTTCGCGAGTGGGGGCGCGGCGCCGGTCTGGGTGGGCCTGGGCCAGATCAGCCTCTACCTGATGGGCCTGGTCGGGCTGAGCTTCTACGTGCGCCCGCTGATCGGGCGACGGGGCTGGCGCCTGATCCACCTCCTCAGCTTCGTGATCTTCGGGCTGGTCCTGCTCCACGGGGTTGTGAGCGGGAGCGACACCGGTACGGCCTGGGCCCAGGCGCTGTACTGGCTCAGCGGTGGGAGCCTGCTCTTCCTCACGGTCTACCGCGTCCTGGTCAGTGTCACGAAGCCCGCGCCGGTGACCCGCCCCACACCGGCCACTGCGTCGTCGCGCGAGCGGCTCGGCGCAGCCTGAGGCGACTCCACTAGCAGCGCGTTCTCTTGCAACGATACGGCCGATCGCTGGACCAAGCCCAGGCTCGGGCCGCCACCCCCGCTCGCTCGCAATCTCTGGCGCCAGTACCACTGCGGTGCTGGCGTTGCCACGCGCAGGCACTAGCCGTTCGCTCGTCACGGGTCGCCCGGGCGACCGTCAGGAGGGAGACGATGTTTCGGGGACTCCGCCTCCAGCTCACTCTGCTCTACGCCCTGTCCGCCCTCGCCCTGGTGGCGCTGGTCGGCGGTGGGGCCTACCTGATGGTGGCGCGCCACGAGCGCGGGCTGACCGACCTGGGCCTGCAGCACAAGATGGCCCACGAGCTGCACGCTCTGGGCGTAGCCATCCCCGCCGAGCTCACCGCGGCCGACCGTGACTGGTCGCTGGTCCGCGAAGAGCTCGGTCTGCTGCCGTTCCCGCGGCGCCGCGGGGCGCTGACCCACGACGAGGCCGCGCAGATCGCGGTTCGCGCGCTGGGCGGCGGGGCGCCCGCCAGCGTCGATCAGGATGAGGAGGACGGCCAGCCGGTGTATCAGGTCCACTTCGGGGACGGCACCACCGTCACCGTGGATCCGGTCAGCCGCCAGGTCGTGGACATTGAGGTCGAAACGCCAGATGAGGATGACGATGAGGCGGAGGCGCCCGACGAGGCGTACGATCACCCGGACGACCAGCGTCGGGAGGAGTCCCACATCGCGGGCGCGCTCGTGTCCCCAGCCCCCGTGCCGCAGGACTATGACGGCGAGCTGGCGGCGATCTACGTGCTGCCCCTCGACCAGAGCGGGCTGGTCTGGGTCAACCCCAGCGTCGCCCGCCCGCCGGTCGCGCCTGACCGCGCCGCCCTGGACGCCGCCCTGACCAGCGGGAGTGATCTGCGCACCATCACCACTACGAGCGGGCAGCGGGTGCGCCTGCTGACCTACCGCCTGACTGGTACCGGCGGGCCGGTCGCGCTCCAGCTCGGGCGGGCGCTCGACGACCAGGATCAGCTGCTCCAGCAGCTGGTGATCGGGCTGCTCGCGCTCGGCACCCTGGGCATGGCCCTGGTCGGGGCGGGGAGCTGGTGGCTGGCGGGCCGGGCGCTCTACCCCGCCCAGGCGGCCTGGGAGCAGCAGCAGCGCTTCATCGCCAGCGCCAGCCATGAGCTGCGCACCCCGCTGACGCTTATCCGCACTAGCACCGAGCTATTGAAGCGCTGGACCGCGCGGGATGCGACCGACCAGCACGAGCTGCTCGCTGATGTGCTGGGCGAGAGTGACCATATGCGCCGCCTGGTCGACGATCTGCTGACGGTGACCCGGATCGACAGCGGGCGCCTGCGGCTCATCACCACGTCCGTGGAGCTGCCCACGCTGCTGGTGGCGCTGCACCGGCAGACCGCTCGGCTCGGCGAGGAGCGCGGGGTGTCGGTGGCGCTGGGTGAGGTCGCCGGCGTGGTGCAGGCCGACCCGGACTGGCTGCGCCAGGTGCTGCTTAACCTGATCGACAACGCCCTGCGCCACACGTCAGCCGGCGGGCAGATCCGGCTCACGGCGCGGCCGCACGGGCGCACGCTGCGCATCAGCGTGACGGACACCGGCTGCGGCATCGCGCCCGAGCACCTGCCCTACATCTTCGACCGCTTCTACCGGGCCGACCCGGCGCGGGGGCGGGCGGGCGGGAACGCGGGACTGGGCCTCTCGATCGCGAAGGGGCTGGTCGAGCAGATGGGCGGCCAGATCGGCGCCGAGAGCGTGCTCGGCCAGGGAACGACGATCTGGCTTGCCTTCCCCGCCGCCTGAGCGAGCGGGCGCGCTGGCGCTCCCGCTGCCCTGGCCGTGCCCTCCACCCCGGTCCGCCGCCAGCTCACGAGCAGCTGCACCCCCGTGGCGCTGCCCCCTCGCGCGGCCACCGCCCGTGTGACCGCCTCGTCCTACGAGATGAGTGCGTTCGTCTGGGGTTGCGGCAGCAGGCCAACCTCTACAATTCAGGCGGCCCACTCCACCTCCGGGAGCCCAGGTGCTGCCAGGGTCACCCCTGCGGGTGACCCCGTCTCACCCCACGACCCGCTATCCTACCCTCAATCGTCGCTGCAGCTGCCCTCCTGGCTCGGCAGCGCTCGTCCGTCAGGCGCGCGGCTGCGCGGAGCCGTTCGAGGGACTCCAGATGGGCAACGGCGCGCCCGGGGCGGCCAAACAGGATTGGAGGTTGGTGGTGAAGCAGGTGCTCCACTGGATGGACTTTGTCGCCTATCTTGTCTGCGTGGCGCTCGCCGTTCGGTTCGGCCCGCGCGTTACGCTCTGGTACGTGGGACTGTGCCTCTCCGCCGCGTCCGCACTGGTGTGGTTGCTCGCGCGGTGGCAGCTGGGGGATGCTTTCTCTGTCAGGCCCCGGGCGCGCCAGCTCGTGACGCACGGGCTGTACGCGCGGCTCCGCCACCCCGTCTATGTGTTCGGCAGCCTGGCGTTCCTCGGTGCCTTCCTCGCAATGCACTTCTGGCCGTTACTGATCGTCTGGCTGGCGGTGGTCCTGATCGAGCTTGGTCGTGTCAGGGGCGAGGAGCGTGTCTTGGCGGAGACGTTCGGCCATGAGTACATGGAGTACCGAAGCAGAACGTGGTTCTAGCGCGCCCCCAATGCGGGGGCATTGTACGCCCGCGTCCCGCCGTGTTCGAGCTATCAGGCCATATAACCGACCCGGATTCCGGCGAGTATAATAGGGTGGTGGCCTTCGCCAAGCAGGGCCAGCGCAAGTAGAGGGTGCCGGCGCCCATACGGGCGTGCCCCCGGCGCCTCTTGCTGATGACGGCGACTACCCGCAGGTGATCGAGGCCGGCGGCGAGGCGCCGGGCCAGTACAACTCATACGACGAGGACGACGAGGAGTGACCTCATGGCCGGGCTGTTCGACACGCTGCCCCGCACGCTGTTCAACCCTCTCGCCGCCCAGCACGCCCCTATCTACGCCGAGGTACTGCTGACACTGTTCGCCGAGACGCAGCGCCACCAGCAGCCCCTCTCGCGTGAGCTCGCCGCCGGCCTGGTCGCCGAGGTGGTCGACCGCACCGCCGCGGCCGAGGATCTCGCCGGGCTGCCCGGGCTAGACGAGGCCCTCGCCGCCGAGCCTGACGCCGCCCTGGCCCGCAGCGGCGCCATCCTGCGCTACCTCGCACAGTGCGGCTGGCTGCGCGTCGAGACCCAGAGCGACTTCACCCAGAGCTACACCCTCCCCGACTTCGCCTTCCGCCTGCTCGCCGCGCTCCAGGAGATCGCCGACAACGAGCCCCTGCGGCTACAGGGGCTGATCTGCGCCATCCACGATATGCTCCAGATGGCCGTGCGCGAGGGCACCGCCCATATCCGCCTGGCCGAGGCGTACCGCCAGACCCGCGCGCTGATGAACGGCCTCAAGGAGCTCCAGCACAACATCGGCCTGCACATCGAGCAGGTGCTGCGCCAGCTCTCGGCCCGCGATGTGCTCGCCCAGGTCTTCACGACCTACCGCAGCGACGTGGTCGACCGGGCCTACCACCAGCTGCGCACCACCGACCACGTCTCGCGCTTTCGCCCGGGGGTGCTGGAGGCCCTCGCGCAGCTGAGCAGCGGCGCCCAGGTCGAGGAGATCGCGCGCCTGCTGCGCGCCACCGGCGGCGACGCGACCACGGATGCGGCGGCGGCGCGCCTGCTCGACCAGATCCGCGAGGTGCGCGAGCAGTTCGAGGGCCTCGACCGGCTGCTCCAGCTGATCGACACGCGCCACAGCCAGTTCGTCGACTCGGCGGTGCGCACGGTGGAGCTGCAGATCGCCGCCAGCACCACTACCAGCGGCCAGCTGCACGCCGTGCTCAGCGCCGTGCTCAGCGCTGACAGCTCGGCCGAGCTCGCGGCCGCGGGCGAGGGCCTGGTCAGCCTATACAGCCTCGCTCTGCTCGACGAGCAGTCGCTCGCGCCGCCCGGCCGCGCCCCGAGCGCCTTTGTGCCCGATGCCCCCCCGGCGGCGGGCCTCTCTGAGGCGGAGCTGGAGGCGGCCCGGGCGCGCACGCTGCGGCAGCTCACCCGCGCGATCGGGCGCGACCGCGTCAGGCGCTACGCCGAGGCGCTGCTCGACGGCCGCGAGCGGCTGCGCGCCGCCGAGATCCCCCTCGCCGGCGCCGAGGAGCTGCCGCTGGTGATCTACCTGCGCCAGTACGGCGACGGCTCGCTGGGCTATGTGGTCGAGGAGGTGGATGACGCCGCCTGGGTCGAGCGCGACGGCGTCGGCTTCAGAGACTTCATTGTGCGGCGAGCGAAAACGGCCTGACGAAGAGGCGGCGGATTATGGCCCCCGCTTCTGAATAAGGTATACTACAGCCATCGATCGCCCTTGCACCTAGCCATCTGGTCACCTGGTCGCCTATGCCCCTTGCCGAGTTCGCAAATGAGTACGCCCAGCTCTCTGCTGGCGAGCAGGCCCTCTTCGCCGATGCGGCGCGGCGGCTGCTGGCCGAGGGCCTGATCTGGCGCGGCGACGAGGGCGACACACGCGCCTACGCCTTCCTGCTGCGGCGGCGCGAGCTCGTGGCCGAGTATCTCCAGGTGGCGGGCTGGGAGCTGCGTCACGATGAGCGGGCCCAGGTGTTTCAGGTTGTCCACCGCGACGGCGCCCATCGCCGGCGCCTCAGCCGCGACACGACGGTCTGGCTGCTCCTGCTGCGGCTGATCTACGCCGAGAAGCGCGAGCGGGTTGAGCTGAGCCTGACCCGCTACCCCACGCTGACCGTGGGCGAGGTGGCGCAGCGCTACGCCGAGTTCTTCCCCGGCCAGGCCGTGCGCAAGAAGACGAGCCTCGACGAGGCGCTGCGCACGCTCCAGGCGCTCAAGATTGTGCGCGCCGGCGGCGGCGGGGTGCTCCGGGCGGCCAACAACGACCAGGTGATCGAGCTGCTGCCGACGCTCGAGGTGGTCGTGCCCGCCGCCGCTATCGCCGATCTCGCCGCGCGCATCGGCGAGTACCGGCGTGACCAACCCGAGGCCCCGGAGGCCGACTGATGCTTTCGCTCACGCGGATCTTCCTCTACAACTGGCACCGCTTCGGCGACCATCTGCTCGACGTAGAGGACAGCCTCTACCTCGCCGGGCACAATGGCGCCGGCAAGTCCTCGGTGCTCGACGCGATGCAGGTCGTGCTGATCGCCGACCAGGGCCTCGTGCGCTTCAACACGGCCGCCAACGACCGCAGCTCGCAGCGCAACCTCGACAGCTATGTGCGCGGCAAGATCGGCGAGGGCCGCTACCTGCGCCCCGGCAACACGGTGGCCTACATCGCCCTCGAGTTCGCCGAGCGAAGCCGCGACGCGCGGGTCACCGTGGGCGCCTGCGTCGAGTGCGGCGAGGGGCGGGGCGCCGAGCGCACCTTCTTCATCCTGGGCGAGGGCATCGACCGGGGGCTCTTCGTCGCCGGCGGCCGCCCGCTCACCCGCCGCGAGCTGAAGCAGGCCCTGCGCGCCCGCCGCGGCGCCCGCAGCTACGACACGATAGGCGAGTACCAGGTCGAGCTGCTGAACCGGCTCGGCGGCCTCCACGAGCGCTTCTTCGACCTGTTCCTGCGCGCCCTGACCTTCCAGCCGATCCGCAACATCCGCGAGTTCGTCGAGCGCTGGCTGCTGGAGGATCAGCCGCTGGCGATCGAGGCGCTGCAGCGCGTGGTCGAGCGCCTTGCCGAGCTCGACGCGAGCGCCCGCGAGGTGCAGGAGAAGCTCGACGCCCTGCGCGTGATCGTCGACCGCCAGGCCGAGGTGCGGCGCCTGCGCGACCTCCACGCGACCTGGAGCCTTCTGAGCGCGCTGCTCGCCCAGGTCGTCGCCGAGCGCCGCGTCGCCGACCTAGAGCGGCAGGCCGCCGACACGGCCCGCCGCGTCGCGCAGGCCCGCGTCGAGCACGCCCAGGCCGAGCGCGCGCTCCAGAACGCGAACCAGGCCCTGATCGCCGTCAGGGTGCAGCTGGAGCAGTCCGACGTGGTGCGCCGGCGCGGCGAGCTGGAGCGTCTGACCCGCGACGCCCGCGACGCCATCGCCCGGATCGCCGCGGAGCGCGCCCGGCTGTTCCGCGAGCTGGGCGCGCTTGCGGCGGCGCTGCGCCCCCTGCTCGCCGCCCCGGCCCTCGCCGAGGGCGAGCGGGAGGCCCTTGTCGCGCTGGCCGAGGCGGCGGC
>JAAXUL010000372.1 GCA_013336035.1 Chloroflexales bacterium | reverse complement strand
CCGGCGCCGGTGTGGCGGGCCAGGGCAGGGTCACGCTGAAGCGGCTGCCCTTGCCGGGCGCGCTGACCAGAGAGACAGCGCCGCCGTGGGCCTGCGCCAGGCGCAGCACCAGCGAGAGGCCGAGCCCGGTGCCGGTGTACTGGCGGTTCAGGCCGCTGTCGATCTGGCTGAACGGCTGGAACAGCCGCGCGCGATGGGCCTCGTCGATGCCGATCCCGGTGTCCCAGACCGTAAACGTCGCGGTCTGCCGGCTGGCATCGCTGGTCAGGTCGAGGCCAACCTTGCCGCCCTCGGAGGTGAACTTGACCGCGTTGGAGAGCAGGTTGACCAGGATCTGCTTGAGGCGACGCTCGTCCGCCGGGATGGCCGCCACCTGATCGTCGAGCGCTGAGCTGAGCGTGATCTGCTTCATCAGAGCGCTCTCAGCGACCATGTGCAGGCTCATCCGACAGACGAGCGCGACGTCGACGGCCGTGAGCTGCAGCTCGAGCTTGCCGGCCTCGATCTTCGAGAGGTCGAGGATGTCGTTGATCAGGGCCAGCAGGTGGCGGCCGCTCGTGTCGATGCTGCGCAGCGAGGCGATCTGCCTGGACGTGACCGGGCCGTAGATCGCCTCTAGCAGCAGCTCAGTGCGACCCAGGATCGCATTGAGCGGGGTGCGCAGCTCGTGGCTCATCGTGGCCAGGAACTCGTCCTTCAGGCGGGCGGCGCGGGCGAGCCCAGCGTTGGCGATGCGCAGATCGGCCGTGCGCGCCTCGACCCGCTCGGCGAGCTGGGCGCGCTCGGCCTCGAGGGCCGCCTCGGCGCGCTGGCGCTCGGCCAGCTCGGTCTGCACCTGCTGAAAGAGGCGGGCGTTGGTGAGCGCCAGGGCGGCACGGTCGGCCAGGTCCTGGGTCAGGTGCAGGTCGCCCTCGTCGAAGGCGGGGCGCGTGGGCTGGTGGCGGGCTAGCATGAGCACGCCCAGCAGCTGCATCTGCACCACCAGCGGCACGCGGATCAGGCTCCGGATGCGCAGCTGCTCGAGCAATGGGCGGTACTGCGGCATGATGGTCTGCAGCTGCGCCGGGTCGACCTCGGCGATCAGCTGCGGTGCCAGGAGCCGCAGCTGATCGTCGCTGCCCGACAGGTGCTCGGCCCGCAGCGGGGCCTGGGCTATGTAGTCGCGGACGAGCGCCAAGGTCACGGGATCATTATCGTAGATCGTCGTGGTCCCTGCCGCATCGTCCGCGTCTGAGAGCAGGTAGATAACGCAGAGATCGCCCAGCAGATCGGCGGTAGTCTGTGCGATCAGGTCGAGCAGCGCCCGGTACTTCAGGCTGGCTTCGGCGAAGGCGCGCGAGGCCTCGGCAAGGACGGCGAGGCGTATGGCGTGGGCGCGGTCGCGCGCCTCGGCCCGCCGCTGCGCGGTGACATCGTGCATGGTCACGAAGACGTTATGGGGGCGCTGCTCGCCCGCTCTGAACTGCGGGATCGCGGTGATGTCCATCCACACAAGCTCATTGATGCGCCGGTTAAAGACGCCCACCACCATGTTGCGCACCGCCTTGCCCGACTGCAAAGCGACGCATGTGGGATGCTGATGGCCGAGCAGGGGTCTACCGTCTTCAGTGACGATCCGCCAGTCCAGATCCGCAGGTGTAGGTGCGAGGATCTGCTCGCGGGTCATGCCGAACATCGCGAGGGCGGCCGCGTTAATGTCCTCGATGCTGCCATCGGCCCGCTGGTAGAAGACGCCCTGGGCCATATTGTCGAAGAGAGTGCGGTAGCGCTCCTCGCGCTCGCTCAGGGCCGCCGCGTAGGCCTTGTGCTCGGTGATATCGTGCCCATAGGCGTTGATATAGCCGCCCGCTGTGATTGGAACGAGCGTGACCGCGAACACCCTGTCGCCGCAGGCCACCTCGATCGCGCGCACCTGTCCGCTGGCCAGCGCCTCACTGGCCAGCGTGCGCCATGCGTCCGGCAGCGGCTGCCCGGGCAAGCCCCTGAGCTGGTCGAGCATGTCTGCGCCGCCCCTGTTGGCGTAGGCGACAATCCCATCCGGGGTGAAGCGGAGGTTCGGGTTAGGGTTTTCGGCCGGGAAGCTTGCCAGCGCTTCCAGATGGCCCTCGGGCGGCGAGGCGCTGTGGTTAGGCGCCCCATAGCTCGCCGGTCCGTGCTCTGGAGCCTGTGCGCGCTTGGCCATGAAAAGCTGGTGGCCCTGCGAGGCCAGTGTGTCGAGGAGGTGCTCGTCGATGGGTGACTCGTCGGTGATGATCAGAATGTGCGCCAAGGCACACCTCGCCTGCTGGAAAGAAGGGGCCTTGGGGATGATGCGGGCACATCCTGAAGAGAGTATACACCCGGGCAGGCACAGCTTGACAGGCGACAGGCTCTCCGCTACCATACCCCGAGCACCCACACTTCACGCACAGCAGCGTCGGCGGGCGGCCGGGGCCGCCTTGCCACTGCCTGTCCATCTTGAGCCTCCGCGCCACAGACCGCAGGAGATGGAGATGGAGATGGAGCTCTCGCAGATCCTCCGCCAGATCGACGAGCAGGGCGTCGAGGTCGTCCGCTTCGAGCAGAGCGACACCCACGGTATCTCGCGCTCGAAGCTGATCCCCGCGCGCCACGTCGGCCGCTACGCCGAGGACGGGCTGAACTTCCTGCTCGGCCACCTCGGCTTCGACGCCCAGGGCGGCGTCGCGCCCGGCACCGGCTACCTCGAGGAGCGGGGCTTCCCCGATAGCCGGATCTTCCCCGACCTGACAACCTTCCGCCTGCTGCCATGGCTCGACGCGACGGCGCGCCTGATCTGCGAGCCTCTGCTCTATGACGGCACCCTGGCCGCCGCCGCGCCCCGCTATGTCGCCCGCCGCCAGCTCGAGGCCCTGGCCCAGGCTGGCTACCGCATCCGCACCGGCTACGAGTACGAGTGCTACCTGGTGCGGGCCGACGGCACCCCGCCCTACCAGGGCATCCAGATCTTCGCCTCGCTGCGCAACGAGTTCGACCCGGCCTTCATCCGGCGCCTCATCCTCGACCTGCGCGCGGTCGATGTTGATATCATCACCGCCAACGCCGAGTACGGCCCGGGCCAGCAGGAGATCAACTTCGCGCCGGGGTGGGGCATCGCCGGCGCCGACGCGGCCTTCTCGTTCAAGCAGGGGCTCAAGGAGATCGCGCTGCTCTACGGCTACCAGGCCTCGTTTATGACCCGCCCCTACGGCGACCAGAGCTCTAGCGGCTGTCACTTTCACCATAGCCTGGCCCACAGCGACGGCGGCAACGCCTTCTTCGACCCCGCCGCGCCCGACGGGCTCTCGCGGGTCGCGCGCGGCTTTATGGCCGGCCAGATCGCCCACGCCCCCGCCCTCGCCGCCCTCTTCGCGCCGACCGTCAACTGCGCCAAGCGCTACCGGCTCTACTCGTTCGCGCCGACCAACGCCACCTGGGGCTACGAGAACCGCACCGTCGGCATCCGCGTCAAGGGCGTGCGCGGCGAGAGCACCCACCTCGAGAACCGCATCCCCTGCGCGGCCTCCAACCCCTACCTGGTGCTGGCCGGGGTGGTCGCCGCCGGCCTCGACGGCCTCAGTCGCGAGCTGGAGCCGCCGGCGCCCAGCGAGGGTATCGCCTATGGCCTTACGGGGGTGACCGACCTGCCGATCAGCCTCGGCGAGTCCCTTGACGCGCTCGAGGCCGACGCGCCGCTGTGCGAGGCCCTCGGCCCCGAGTTTGTCAAGCTGTTCGTCGCCGTCAAGCGCCACGAGATCGCCAAGGCCCGCGCCGCCATCGCCAGCTTCGATAGCCCGGCCTTCCGCGACCACGTCGACCCGTGGGAGCGCGCCGAGCTGTTCGAGTTCCTGTAGAGGCCACCAGGCCTGCGCCGCCCAGATACGAGCAGCTGCCCATGGACTACCTGCTTGAGGCCGGCGGCCTGAGCCGCCGCTTCTCCGGCGTCTCCGCGCTGGAGCACTACACGCTTCGCCTGGCGCCCGGCACGATCCACGGCGTGATCGGGCCGAACGGCGCCGGCAAGACCACGCTGTTCAACCTGCTCACCGGGTTCCTCAGGCCGACCTCCGGCACGATCAGGCTGCTCGGCCAGGATATCACCAGGCTCCCCGCCGCCAGGGTCGCCCGGCTCGGCATCGCGCGCACCTTCCAGAACATCAGGCTGTTCGGCAGCATGACCGTGCTCGAGCACGTGCAGGCCGCGCTCCAGAGCCGCGCGCCCGCCTCGCTGCTCGGGACGCTGCTCTCGTCGCCCGGGTTCCTGCGCCAGGAGCGGGCCCTGCGCGAGGAGGCCGCCGCGCTGCTCGAGCTGGCAGGCATCGCCCAGCGCCGCGACCAGGTGGCGCGCAGCCTGCCCTACGGCGACCAGCGGCGCCTGGAGATCGCCCGCGCCGTCGCCATGGCCCCGAAGGTGCTGCTGCTAGACGAGCCGAACGCCGGCATGAACCCCAGCGAGACAGGCGACCTGCTCGGCCTGATCCGCCGCCTGCGCGATGAGCTCGGGATCACGATCATGCTGATCGCCCACGACATCCCGCTGGTCATGAACCTCTGCGACCGCATCCAGGTGCTCAACTACGGCAGGCTGATCGCCGAGGGTGACCCGGCGATGGTGCGCAATGACCCCGACGTGATCGGGGCCTATCTGGGCCAGGCGCGGTAACTATGCTCGAGCTTGACAACATCTATGTCGCCTACGGGAGCATCCTCGCGCTGAGAGGGGTCTCGCTGCGGGTCGCGCCGGGCGAGCTGGTCGCGCTGATCGGCTCGAACGGCGCCGGCAAGACGACGACGCTGCGCACGATCTCGGGGCTGCTGCGCGCGCGCCAGGGCGCGATCCGCTACCGGGGGGAGGAGATCGCCATTGCTCGGCGGCTACTTCAAGGCCCACTTCACCGAGGCCGGCGGGACGATCGTGCTCGAGGACCAGTACGACGATAAGGCGACCGACTTCTCGGCGCAGATCGCCAAGGTCAAGGCTCTGGCCACGCAGCCCGACTTCTACTATATCGCCGCGATGCCCTACAATGTCGGGACCGTGGTCAAGCAGTTCCGCGACGCGGGGCTGACCGGCCCGATCGTCGGCGGCGACGGCTACGATGACCCCTCGTGGATCGCGGCGGCCGGCGCCGCCTCCGACAACGTCTTCTTCTCGACCCACGCGCTGAACAGCCCCGACAAGGGCACCGAGGCCTACAAGAAGTTCTATAGCGCCTACAAGGCCGAGTACGGCCACGACCCTGAGAACGCCTTCGCGGGCCTGGGCTACGACGCCGTCTACCTGCTGGCCGACGCGATCACGCGCGCCGGCGGCACCGACCCCGCGGCGATCAAGCAGGCCCTCGAGACGACCCAGAAGTTCCCCGGCATCACCGGCTCGATCACCTTCGCCCCCGAGAGCCACGTGCCGCAGAAGGGCGTGACCATCATCGCGCTCAAGGGCGGCCAGTACACCCTCGGCGCCGAGGTCGTGCCCGAGAAGGTGCCCGCGCCGTAGAAGAGCTGGCCCGCGCCTCCCGCCCCCCTCTCCCGCCTCATAGGAGAGGGGGGATCTCCACCGACGAGACAGAGGTTCGCTATGACCCCCGAAGAGATCCTGAAGCAGTGTCAGGAGGCCGACGTCAGGCTGGTGCGCTTCCTCTACTGTGACAACGGCGCCACGATCCGCGGGAAGGCCAGCGCGCTCAGCGGGCTGCCCGGGCGGATCGCCGACGGGATCGGTATGACCGTCGCTATGATGGCGATGAACGCCCTCGACCAGCTGCAGCCCGTCGCGGGGCTGGGCGCGGTCGGCGAGATCCGCCTGGTCCCCGACCCCGACAGCTTCGCCGTCCTGCCCTATGTGCCCAGCAGCGCCGCGATGTCGTGCGATATGCTCACCGGCGACCGGCAGCCCTGGGGCGCGTGCCCGCGCTCGTTTCTCAAGCGCATGCGCGAGCGGCTCGCCGCGCGGGGCTGGCGGCTGCGCGCCTCGTTCGAGGCCGAGTTCTCGCTGGCGCGCCAGGACGCCGACGGTGGCTACGTGCCCTTCGACGAGACGGTCTGCTTCTCGTCGATCGCCATGACCCAGGCGGCCGCCTTCTCGACCGAGCTCACCGCGGCCCTCGAGGCCCAGGGCCTCGTCGTCGAGCAGTACTACCCCGAGCTGGGGCACGGCCAGCACGAGCTCTCGATCCGCCACGACGAGGCCCTGCGCGCGGCCGACAACCACATCAAGCTGCGCGAGAGCATCCGCGGCGTGGCCGCCCGCCACGGCCTGTTCGCCTCGCTTGCGCCCAAGCCCTTCCCCGCCCAGGCCGGCAATGGCGCGCACGTCCACTTCAGCCTGTGGGACGGCGAGGGGCGCAACCTGTTCTACGACCGGGAGGCGCCCGCGGGGCTCTCGCAGGTCGGGCGCCAGTTTATGGCCGGGGTGCTCGAGCACCTGCCGGCCCTGGTGGCGCTCGCCTGCCCGAGCGTCAACTCGTACCGCCGGCTCCAGCCACAGGCCTGGAGCAGCGCCTTCACCGCCTGGGGCTACGACAACCGCGAGGCCGCCGTGCGTGTCGCCTCGCCCTTCTGGAGCGACGTCGAGGGCTCGACCAACCTCGAGCTGAAGGCGGCCGATAGCTCGTGCAACCCCTACATCGCCCTCGGCGGCCTGATCGCCGCCGGGCTCGACGGCGTCGAGCGCGGGCTGGACCCCGGCCAGCCGATCGATGTGGACCCGGCCACGCTCAGCGACGGCGAGCGCGCCGTGCTCGGGCTGCACCGCCTGCCCTCGTCGCTCGACCAGGCCCTCGACTGCCTCGTGGCCGACGCGGTGCTGACCGAGGCCCTCGGCGAGATGCTGGCCCGCTCGTACCTGGCCGTCCGGCGCTCCGAGGCCCGCGCCTTCGCCGAGCGCGACGAGGCCTTCGAGCTGCGGCAGCATTTCTACAAGTACTGAGGCCGGCCATGGATCTCAGCGCGATCCCGATTCTGGACCACCACTGTCACGTGGTGCGCCGCCCTGGCCCGCCGCTCGACGGCGACGGCCTGCGGCGCTCGTTTGTCGAGACGACCGACGCCGCGATGGCGCCGTATGTGCGCAGCTCGGTCTTCTACATGCGCTCGCTGCGCGACCTGGCGGCGCTGCTCGGCTGCGCGCCCGACGAGGACGCGCTGCTGGCCCTGCGCGCCACGACGCCCTTCGAGGCCTACGCGCGCCGCCTCTACGAGGCCGCCAACCTCGAGCGGCTGCTGATCGACACCGGCCTGGGCGGGGCCGACAGCTACGACCTGCCCGGCATGGCCGCGCTGGCCGGGCGCCCCGCCGCCGAGGTGCTGCGGCTCGAGACGATGATGGAGCGCCTGATCGCCGCGCACGAGACGCTGGCCCAGGTCGAGGAGGCCCTGCGGGCCGAGCTGCGCGCGGCGCCCGCGCGGGGCGTCGTGGCCCTCAAGAGCATCGCCGCCTACCGCGGCGGCCTGCACGTCGCCCCGCGCACGCCCGACGAGGCCGCCGC
>JAAXUL010000371.1 GCA_013336035.1 Chloroflexales bacterium | reverse complement strand
CCCCGGATCAGGGTCACGCCGCCCCGGCCCAGCACATGGGCCACGCCCGCGCCCAGGTCGAGCACCAGGCCGGTGTGCTCGTCGATGCCCACCACCGTCAGGTCGGCGGGCAGCAGCGCCAGCAGCCGCGCGAAGCGCTCGCGCCCCATAAAGCAGCGGCTCGTGTCCAGCTCTGCGCCCCCTTCGGCGTTGTCCCAGTGCGGCACAAAGACCAGCGACAGGCCGTAGGGCCGCAGCAGGTCGAGGCCGGGCTGCCAGTGTAGATCGGCGCCAACTTTGTAGATCTCGTAGACCGGCAGGGCCATAGCGCCCATCGCGATCGTCGCCGCGCTCGCGGTGGCCAGCGGCACGCCGCGGCGCACGCGGGCCACCAGGCGCTCCCAGGCCAGGCTGCCCTGTAGCTGGCGCACTGTGTAGGTCGGGCTGCCCGGGCCCAGAAAGATCAGGCCGGCTTCGCGCAGGCCCGCGGTGGCGGCCGGGCTGTCGGGGCTCAGGTCGGTGCCGCGGGCCCGCGCCGGCAGCAGCCTCATTTGTGGGCGCAGCTGCTGCAGGCGCGTCGCCACATAGTCGGACACCTTGCCTGCCACCCGGTCGGCGTTCGGCTGGAAGCCCGCTGGGGTCTCGAGGATGGCCACCTGTAGCGGCGCCCTCGCCGTGCGCGTCAGCATGTCGTAGACAACCCCGGCGGCGGGTGAGGTCTCGCCCGAGCCGAGCAGGGCGATCAGGCCCGGGGTAATGCAGCTCATGTGGTATAGCTCCCTATTGTGTTGGCGCGGCATGTGCCTCTGGCGCGTATGAAGACGTTGACGAGCAACTATGGCCATCTCTATAATACTACGACTATATGAGCAGATACGCACATAAGTCGGTCGGAGAGGGAGTGGCGCCATGAGTGCCAGAGAAGAGCTTCACGAGCACGGCCACAATGATCATGACCACGAGCACGATGATCATGAGCACGCTGAGCACGCCGACCACGCCGACCACGCCGACCACGACCATAGCCACGACCACGGCGGCCCCCTCGGCTGGCTGCGCGAGCTGCTGCCATTCGGCCACAGCCACGCCGCCGAGGACAAGATCGACTCGGCGCTGGAGGGCAGCGAGCGCGGCATCTGGGCCCTCAAGGTCTCGCTGCTGGGGCTAGGCGCCACCGCCCTCTTCCAGGTGGTGATCGTGCTGATCAGCGGCAGCGTCGCCCTGCTCGCCGACACCATCCACAATTTCTCCGACGCCCTCACCGCCGTGCCGCTCTGGTTCGCCTTCGCCCTCAGCAGGCGCGCCGCGACCCGGCGCTACACCTACGGCTTCGGCCGCGCCGAGGATATCGCCGGCACGGTCGTGGTGCTGATGATCCTCTCCAGCGCTATCATCTCAGGCTGGGAGAGCTACAAGAAGCTTGTCGACCCGACCCCGCTCACCAATGTCGGCTGGGTGATCGCGGCGGCCATCATCGGCTTTCTGGGCAACGAGGGCGTCGCCCTCTTCCGCATCCGCGTCGGCCGCGAGATCGGCTCGGCGGCCCTGATCGCCGACGGCCAGCACGCCCGCGTCGATGGCTTCACCTCGCTGGCGGTCCTCATCGGCGCCGTCGGCAGCCTGCTCGGCTTCCCCCTGGCCGACCCGATCGTCGGCGCCCTGATCACGATCGCCATCCTCTTCATCGTCAAAGACGCGGCCGTGGCGATGTGGCGGCGCCTGATGGACGCCGTCGAGCCGGCGGAGGTCGACCGCATCGAGCAGGCCGCCGCCCGGGTCGCAGGCGTGCAGGAGGTCCACGAGGTGCGCGCCCGCTGGATCGGCCACGCCCTCAGCGCGGACCTGCATATTGTGGTGGACGAGGATCTGCCCACCTACGCCAGCCACGGCATCGCCGAGGAGGTGCGCCACGCCCTCTTCCACGCCCAGCCGCGCCTCGCCACCATCACCGTCCACGTCGACCCGTGCGGCCACGGCGGCGATGACCATCACGCCGCCACCGAGCACCACGCCCGCCCCGCCTGAGGTGAAATGGGGAAACCAGGTTCCCACGCCCCCGCTTTTCATACGGCGGTGTGTTGCTCGCTCGGCGCGCGCGACGCTGTCGCGGTGCCCCTTATCGACGCGGCGAGCGGCTGCGCGGACAGCTCCCCGGCTCCTCGGCATCAACGAGGGCACAGCGGTGATCGCCGAGAATGGGGCCTGGCGCATCTACGGCGGCGGCGCCGCGTCACCCCGCTCAAGCTCGAGCAGCCGCCGCTTGCGCTCGATGCCCCAGCGGAAGCCGTGGAGCTTGCCGTCGCTGCCGACGGCGCGGTGGCAGGGGATGACCAGCGAGACCGGGTTAGCGCCGCAGGCCGCCCCCACCGCCCTGGCTGCCCCCCGGCCCATGCCCAGGCCCTCGGCGATCTGGCCGTAGGTGCGCGTCTCGCCGCAGGGGATGGCGCACAGGGCCGCCCAGACCCGCCGCTGGAACGGCGTCCCCGGCGCGTCGAGGGGCAGATCTGCGCACGGGCCATGGCCCGCGAGGTAGGCCGCCAGGGCCTCGGCCGCGCCGGCGAGGGCCCCATCGTCCCGCCTGAGCGCCGCCCGCGGATAATCCGCCCGCAGCTCCGCCTCCAGGGCCGCGTCGTCCTCGCCCAGACCCACCAGGCACAGCCCGCGCTCCGTCGCCGCCGCCAGCACCCGGCCAAAAGGGCTATCAAAGATAGCGTAGGCGATCTGCTGCGGCGTCAGAGCGCCATCGCGGCCTTCGTCCCTCATACCTCACCCCTCACCTACACGCTGACCAGCAGCACGCCCGCGATCACGGCGACCACGCCGGCCCACTGGCGCGAGGCCAGGCGCTCGCGCAGCAGCACCCAGGCCAGCAGCACCGTCACCGCGCTGAAGATCGAGGCCATGGCCGTCACGACGCTCACATAGGCGGTGCTGATGCCGAGGTTATAGCTAAGGAAGCCGACCGTATCGAGGCTGGTGGCCAAGGCCACGGCGCCCCAGAGCCGTCGCGGCATAGGGCCAGGCCGCCCCTCGCGCCGGACGGCGAGGAAGGCCATCGCGGCGCCCACCGCCATCACGCGGCCGATCAGGATGGGCCAGGCAATGCCCATGCCGCTAGTCACCGACCTGAGCAGCCAGAAGAAGACCCCGTAGCAGAGGGCCGCGCCAATCGCGGCGGGCGCGCCCCGCGTGGGTGCGAGGCCTGCCGCGTCGCCCGCGCCCGGCGTCTGTGAGACCACGATCACGCCGCCCATCACCAGGGCCACGCCGCCCAGGGCCAGGGGCGTGGGCCGCTCGCCGGCCGCCAGGGCCAGCAGCGTTGTCACCACGGCGAAGCTCGCCGCGATCGGCGACACGATCGCCAGGGTGCCCACGGCCAGGGCCCGGTAGAGCAGCACCGTGCCCGCCAGGTTGAAGATATTCACGCCCACGGCCAGCAGCCACAGCCCCGGGTCGAGGGGCGGCAGATCGCGGGTGACAAGGATCACCAGGCTAATCGCGATGAGCCCGGCCGTCTGCACATAGAGCAGGGTCCGCGTAGTCCCGACCGAGCGGTTGATCCGGCTCAGCACGAAGTCGCCCGCGCCCCAGCCCAGGGCCGCCAGCAGGCCAAAGACGATCCCCATCAGCGCCCCCTGCCCCGGAAGTAGCCCGCGCGAAAGGCGAAGGCCGCCACCAGCACCAGCATTATTAGAATGATCAGGCACTCGCCCCAGCCGAGCCAGCCGACGCGCATAGAGAGGTCACTTTCTGCTTAGGCCCCAGCCCACAGCGCGGCGCCCAGGCGCCGCACCCCCTCGACGATCTGCGCCGGGCCACTGTGCGAGAAGTTGAGGCGCATGGTGTTGGCCCCGCCGCCGCCGGGGTGGAACTGATGCCCGGGCACGAAGGCCACCTTCTGGGCCAGGGCCCGCTCGAGCAGGGCCTCGGCCTCGATCTGCTCGGGCAGGGTCAGCCAGAGAAACATCCCGCCGCCGGGGCGCGTCCAGCGGGTGCCCGCGGGCATGGCCCGCTCGCCGGCGAGGGCGGCCAGCATCGCGTCGCGCCGCTCGCCATAGAGCGCCCTGATGCGCGGGATGTGCTGGTCGAGCAGCCCGTCGCGGCACGCGTAGTAGGCCACGGCCTGGGCCATGCTGCCCGTGTGCAGGTCGAGCCCCTGCTTGAGCATCACCAGCTGGTCGAGCAGCGGCCGGGGCGCCACGATCCAGCCCACGCGCAGCCCCGGCGCCAGCAGCTTCGAGAGCGTGCCCAGGTAGACCACATGGCGCGGCTCGCCGTGCATCGCGATGTCGAGGGCGGCGAGAGGCGTGGTGCGCTGGCCCTCGTAGTACAGCTCGCCGTACGGGTCATCCTCGACGATCGGCAGGCTGTAGCGCGCCGCCAGCTCGACCAGGCGCGCGCGCCGCTCGGGCGCCAGGGTCACGCCGGTGGGGTTCTGGAAGCACGAGACAATGTAGAGGAAGCGGGGCCTGGCGCCGCCGGCCAGCAGCGCGGCAAGGGCCTCGACGTCGAGGCCGCCCTCGTCGATGGGCAGGCGCAGATAGTTGGGCTGACAGGTCTGCCAGGCCTGCAGGGCGCCCAGGTAGGTGATCTCCTCGATGGCCACAGGCGCGCCGGGGTCGATCAGCAGGCGACCAATCATGTCGAGGCCCTGCTGCGAGCCGGCGGTGATCAGCACCTGGTCGGCGGGCACACTGAGACCCAGGCGGCCCACCCAGCCCGCCACCATCTCGCGCAGCGGGGCGAAGCCCTCGGTCGGGCCGTACTGTAGGGTCGCCAGGGGCGCCTCGACAAGGGCCTGCTCGCTGGCGGCCGCGATCTCCTCGGTGGGGAACAGCTCGGGCGCCGGCAGCCCCCCGGCGAACGAGATCATATCGGGCTGCGTGGTCAGCTTCAGCAGGTCGCGGATGGCCGAGCTGCGCATCCCCAGGGCGCCCGCGGCGATCCGGTCGGTCCAGAGCGAGTCCATGGCTACCTCCTCGTTGGCTCGGACGCCATAGTATACCCTGGCGCCGCCAGTGCCACGAGGGACAATCGCCGCCGCCGCGGCGAGCCAAGGGCTCCGGCGCGCTATAATGCCATCGCTATGGAACGTATCGCTCTCCTCCACAGCCGGCTCCAGCTCACCATCTCGGCCCTGCTGGCCGTGCTTATCGTCTGGGGTCTGGTCGCCGCCCTGCGGGGGCGGGTCGGGCAGGGCTACACCGCCGCCATGTGGGTCGCCCAGCTGCTGATCGTCGCCCAGTGTCTCCTGGGCCTGATCCAGCTCTTCGGCGATGTGCGGCTGGGGCGCATGGCCCTGCATATCGTCTACGGGGTGGTGGCGGCGAGCTGCCTGCCGGGGGCCTTCCTCTACAATCGGGGGAGGGCCGGCCGCTGGGAGGCGCTGGTCTTTGCCGCCGTCTGCCTCTTCCTGCTCGGGATCGTGATCAGGGCCTTCGCGACCGCCCTATAAAAACGAAGAGCCGCCACACAGTACTGTGGGCGGCGGCTACGTGACTGGCTGGGGCACAGGGACTCGAACCCCAACTACCTGATCCAGAGTCAGGCGTTCTACCGTTAAACTATGCCCCAAAGGTCGCTGGTGCCGAAGGTGGGATTTGAACCCACACGAGGTTGCCCTCACTACGCCCTGAACGTAGCGCGTCTGCCAATTCCGCCACTCCGGCTCAGTCACAGCTCATCAACGTCGCGCATCATACTACGGCCCGGGCTGTTTGTCAAATCGGACGATCGGCGTAGCGCCGCGCGCTACTCCTCATCCCCCAGGCTGAGCCAGACCTGGTAGGCGACGCTCTTCTGCAGGCCGAGCTCGCGGGCGACGGCCCGGGCCGCCGTGCTGCCGTTGTGGCCCTGGGCCCGCAGCAGGCGCAGGCGGCGGGCGATCTCGGCCTCGCTCGGCGGCTCGAGCGCCTCGGCCGACACCTGGAGCCGGTTGCGGTCGCGCTTATGCTCGCCGGCGCCCTGCCGGCCCTCGATCACCAGCGTGTACTCGCCGCGGGGGCGCTGGGCGCTGAAGTGGCTCACCATCTCGGCCAGGGTGCCGCGCCGCAGATCCTCGAAGCGCTTGGTGAGGTCCTTGGCCACCACGATGCGCCGGTCACCCAGCACGGCCAGCATATCGCCGAGCGAGTCGAGCAGGCGGTGGGGCGCCTCGAAGCAGACCAGGGTCAGGGTCAGGTCGGCCATTTCGGCGAGCATAGCCCGCCGCTCGGCGCTGCGCCGGGGCAGGAAGCCCACGTAGGCGAAGCGCTCGGTGGGCAGCCCCGAGGCCACCAGGGCGGACACCGGCGCGTTTGGCCCCGGCACCGGCGTCACGGGGAAGCCGGCGGCGATGCAGGCGCCCACCAGCTCGAAGCCGGGGTCCGAGAGGGCCGGCGTGCCCGCGTCCGAGACCAGGGCCACGTCGCCGCCGGCCAGCGCGGCCAGTATCTCGTCGAGACGCGCCAGCTTGTTGTGCTCGTGGTACGAGATGCAGCGGGTCGTGATCTGGTAGTGGTCGAGCAGCGTCCGCGTGTGGCGCGTATCCTCGGCCGCGATCAGCCGCACCTCGCGCAGCACGCGCAGCGCCCGGAGGGTGATGTCCTCGAGGTTGCCAATTGGTGTCGATACGATATACAGCGTGCTCATACGGCGAGCCTCGGCCAGGGCCTTCAGCGCCTAGCCCTCGGCCCTCAGCCTTTCCCTCCAGTACTCCAGCAGCTCGTCGACCATCGTCTCGACCCCGATCGTCGGCTCCCAGCCTGTGGCGGCGCGCAGCTTGGTGTTGTCGCCCATCAGGATCGGCTCATCGGTGGGGCGCAGGCGCGCCGGGTCTACGCGCACCTCGATCGGCACGCGGGCGCGCTCGACGACCATCTGCACGATGTCGCCGATGCGCGTGGCGCGCCCCGAGCAGAGGTTGTAGACCTGGCCTGGCTGCCCGCGCTCGATCAGCAGCCAGAGGGCCCGGGCGACATCGCGGGTGTGCGTGAAGTCGCGGCGCGGCTCGAGGTTGCCGACCCGCAGCACTGGCTCTTGCTGCCCCGCCTCGATCGCCGCCGCCTGCTGGCAGAAGGTCTGGATCGAGCAGCGGTCACCCTGGCGCGGCCCGACGTGGTTGAACGAGCGGGTGATCACTGTGTGCAGGCCGAAGTTGTCGTGGTACTGCAGGCCCGTCAGCTCGGCGGCCACCTTGCTGACGCCGTAGGGGCTGCCGGGGCGCATCGGGTGACCCTCGCCGATCGGCACCTCGTCGGGGCGCACGACGCCGTACTGCGCGCTGGTGCCGGCGATGTGGACCCGGGCCCCCGGCGCGTGGCGGCGCACGGCCTCGAGCAGGTTGATCGTCCCCTCGACGTTGGTGCGCAGCGTGTGGACCGGGGCCTCCCACGAGGCGCTCGGGTAGCTCTGGGCCGCGAGGTGGAAGATGCGCTCGGGCGCCGCTGCGGCCACGGCCCGGTCTACGGCGAAGGGGTCCTCGATGTCGCCCTCGTGGATGCTGACCCGCCCCCGCAGGTGGGCGATCG
>JAAXUL010001174.1 GCA_013336035.1 Chloroflexales bacterium | reverse complement strand
ACTCGGGCACCGGCCAGCACCCCGACGAGCGCTTCTTCTCTGAGGTCACCTCGTCGGTGCGCCTGCCCGCTAGCCTGGGCGAGCTGTACGACTCGGCCCGCTCGCCGCTTAACCCGCGCAGCTACGACCGCTTCGGCTTCTTTGTCTACGGCCCCTTCCCGGTGATGATGACGCGGGCCGTCGCCGTAGCCCTGACCCCGCCCGAGGCTCTACCCGAGGAGATGCCGAGCATCCAGGGCCCGCCGCGCGCCGACGATAATGGCGGGACGGTGCATACCGACTATGGCCCGCCCGGGCCCAACCCCGAGCGCAGCTTCCCGCGGCTCGCCCCCCTCATCCCAATCTTCAACCCCGAGGGCCATAATCTGACGGGCTATGGCGAGATCCAGAAGGTGGGCCGCGGGCTGGCGGGGCTCTTCGACCTTGGCTCGATCGTGCTGATCTACCTGATCGGGGCGCGCCTCTTTGGCCGGCGGGTCGGCATACTGGCCGCCCTGCTGGCCGCCCTGACCGTGATGCCGATCCAGCAGGCCCACTTCTTCGTCGACCCGATCTTCTCGACCTTCTTCTGCCTGCTGAGCCTCTACTGGGCGGTGCGCGTGGCCCAGGGCGGCGGCTGGCCCGCCTACGCCCTGCTCGGCCTGAGCATCGGCGCCGCCATGGCCAACCGCATCACCATGGCGACCCTGGGCGGCATGGCGATCATTGCCGCTCTGCTCGCCGCCGCGCGCTACGCTCAGGGCGCCGGCACGAGCGCAGCGATGGACGCGGCCGGGCCACGCTGGTTACCCGAGCAGGACCGGATCGTCGCCCCGCGCCCCGGGGTCTTTGACCGCTTTCTGCTGCGCGAGATGCCCCTGCTGGTGCTGGCGGGAGCCCTGACCCTGCTGAGCTTTCGCACCCTGGCGCCCGACTCGTTCGTCGGCTCGACGCCCACCTCGCCAGTGATGACTGAGACGGCGGCGTTCCTGCAGGGCGCCGGCTTTCTCGATGTGCGCCCCGAGCCGCGCTTCACGGGCAACCTGGGCTCGGTCAGCTCGCTGGTCAACGGCGAGGTCGACTTTCCGCCCGGCCAGCAGTGGGTGGGCCGGACGGCCTACGTCTTCCCGTGGGTAAACATGGTGCTCTGGGGGATGGGGCCGGGGCTTGGCGTCGCCGCCTGGGCTGGCCTCGCCGCCTTCGCCATCGTGGGGCTTAGGCGCCTGCTCTGGCCGCGGCCCGGCGCGCCGCCCCTGAGCCCGGCCTGGGTGCTCTTTGCCTGGGCCGTCTTCTACTTCGCCTGGCAGGGCAACCAGTTCGCGATCACGCTGCGCTACCTGCTGCCGATCTATGGGGCGCTGACGATCTTCGGCGCGTGGGGCCTGGTCTGGCTCTGGGACGCGCGGCGGAAGATCCGGGGGCCCGGCCGCGCCCTGGGCTACGCCCTGCCCATCGCGGCGGTGCTGGCGACCCTGGGGTGGGCCTACGCCTTCTCGCGCATCTACACCCTGCCGCACTCGCGGGTGATGGCGGCCCACTGGCTGGCCGACCACGCGCCACCCGGCTCGTATGTGATGCACGAGATCTGGGATGACCCCCTGCCGATCCAGGTGACGACGGCGGCGTGGGGCTCGACCTACGAGGGCGTCCAGTCGCCGCCCTACGCCGAGGATGAGCCGCGCAAGTACGAGGGGGCGATCGGGGGGAGCGGCCAGTACGAGGAGGGGCTGCTCGACCAGCTCGACCGGGCCGACTACATCACTCTAACCAGCAACAGGGTCTACGACAGCACCTCGCGGCTGCGCATGCGCTACCCGGCCCTGATGCGCTACTACCACCACCTCTTCGCCGGCGACCTGGGCTTCAAGCTCGTGGCCGAGGTGACCTCGTACCCGACCATCCTGGGCATTCAGATCCCCGACCAGTCGGCCGAGGAGGCCTTCCACGTCTACGACCACCCGCGGGTGCTGATCTTCGAGAAGACGCCGGCGTACTCGCGCGATCTGGCCGAGCGCCTGATCACCGAGGATATGCTCTGGGGCGAGGTCTATAAGTCGCCGGTGCTGATCGCCGACCGCAACCCGACGGCGCTGCGCCTGACCGATGGCCAATGGCCGCGCTACACGGCGGGCGGCACCTGGTCCGCGATGTTCGACCGCGCGGGAGTGGTGAACGCTCTGGCGCCGCTGGTCTGGGTGGCCGTGCTACAGCTGCTCGGGCTGGCGGCCTTCGCGCTACTCTTCCGGCTGCTGCCGGGGCTGCCCGACCGGGGCTACAGCCTGAGCAAGATCCTGGGGCTGCTGGTGGTGGCCTACCTGGCATGGTTGGCGGGCAGCCTGGGGAATACGGCCGGGGTGCCGGGGCACGGCAATGTGGACGGCGTCGGCTGGGGCCTGTTCCCTATGCCATTCACGTCGGCGACGCTCTGAAGCCGTCTCTTCTCCAACGGCAGTTCGGCTCGGTTGTTGACTCTGGATTCCTTCACTTGTTTGATCCTTCTCAGTGCGACGACTTCATCAATGAACTCGCCACCACAATAAGACCAGGAGGCCGCTATTATCTTCACGCCTTCGCCATTGAATTCCCGGTACCAAATGTTCCCCGTCAGATCACTGCAGACGAGTTGCGGGCACGCTTTGCTTCCGAAGATGGATGGGCTATCAAATCCATCGACTCAACGGAGTTTCTGAGTCGAGTAGCACCGCCAGTGCCCGCGATCTGCGCCTGTATCGAGCGAATCGATGAAGGGAGCGCCTAACAACTCGCTGAAGCTGACCCGGCGGGCTGGGGCATAGGGCAGGGCGCGT
>JAAXUL010001173.1 GCA_013336035.1 Chloroflexales bacterium | reverse complement strand
TGCGCGGATGCGCCGGCACACCTCCAGCCCGTCGAGGCCGGGCAGCATCACGTCGAGCACGACGAGGTCGGGATCGGCCTGGGCCGCGATGACGGCGTTGGGGCCGTCCGGCGCGTAGTGCTTGAGCGGGTCCTCACCGATGACTTCGCCGGTGTGCAGGTTGCGCTTGCCGGTCTTGCTCAGGACCACCGGCGCCCCCACTGAACCGTTCTGTGAGGGATCGTCCTCGTAGCCGCAGACGACGCCGATGCCCTCGTGCCGCACCAGCGCGTCGACCATGCCGGGGTAAGCGCGGTTGAGTTCGCCCAAGGCTATCTTGCGCGGGAAAAGGTCGAAGTAGACCTGAGCCAGGTTGCCGCTGCCATAGGCCGTCACCTGCGCGTGCTCCGCGCTGATCGGCACCTCGAGCAGCTGGGTGGTGCCGCTCAGGCTGAGCAGGCGGTGCTCGAGCACCGCGCCGCGCTCGATCGTCATCAGGGCGCTGCTGCCCGCGTAGGGCGCGGTGACCAGGATCTTCGCGGTGTCGCCGGGCTTATATGCGCCCTTGTCGGCGATCAGATCGATGCGGTTCGAGTCGTTCACGCCCCAGAAGACGTCGCCGCCGTAGGCCCATATGTAGGCGCTGGCCTTCACGGCGCGCCCGCCGTCGTCCTTGCCCGTGGCGGCGATGCGGTACGAGCCGCCTGTCGGCGGGGTGAAGCTCGCCGTGGCCCGGCCCTGGGCGTCGGTGGTGGCCGCGAGGCGCTGCGTGAGCGTGTCGGTATAGGCCGAGCTGAAGTAGAAGCGCCCGTCCGGCCCCTGCTCGCGCACGCTGTACCACTCGCGGCTGTAGACGCTCACGTCCAGGGCGCGCCCGCCCACGGGCTGCCCCTGGGGGTCGATGGTCAGCAGCGAGACCTGCTGGGGCTTGCCGGCCTGGGCCACGTAGCCGTCGGGGCGCAGGCCGATGTAGAAGGCCCCGGCGTGCAGCCGCAGCGTGCCCTGGCCGGCGATCACCTGGCCGTCCACGTCGGTCACCTCGATGTCGAGGGTCAGGGCGCGGCTGTGGCCATCCTTCCCAAGCTCGCCCGGCAGGCTCACGCTCAGCTTGCCCTGGGCGTCGGTGACGCCCTCGCCCTCGGCCACCAGCTCGAGCCCGGCGGACGGCCCCTGGTCGAACCAGCGGTACGAGGCGTAGGCGTCGTCAAGGTCCTCGAACTGGTAGCCGGGCGCGCCCTCGGCCGAGAAGTAGAGCGGCGCGGCGAGCAGCCGCCAGCGCACCGGCGCGCCCGCCAGGGCCCCGCCGGCGAAGTAGCGCGCCGCCACCGTCGCCTCGACCCGCTCGCCCTGCAGCACGTCCTCGCGCGCCGGGGTGACCATGATCTCGAAGGTTGGCTTGCGGTACTCGGCGACGCTGAACGAGCCGTAGATGCTGTGCTCGGGCCCGTCGTCGGCCAGGTGGGCCGCCATGGCGTACCCGCCAGTGGCCGCGCCCGCCGGCAGCGGCAGGTCGGCGCTGAAGGTCCCGAAGGAGCTGAGGCCCACGGTGCTCGAGTAGATCGTATTGCCCTCGGGGTCGCTGATCGCCAGGCTGGCCTGCCGCTCTGGCCCCGGCAGGCTGTAGCGCCCGTCGTCGTCGAGGCGCAGCACGCCGCGCAGATGCACCAGCTCGCCCGGCCGGTAGAGCGGCCGGTCGGTGCTGAGGTTGCCAGCCAGCGGCGAGCGCTCCTGGGTCGCGAAGAGCGAGAAGCTCCACGGGTCGATGCCGTCGCTCCAGCCGGTGCTGCTGAGGGTGAATGGCGCGCCGGCGCCCGACCAGAGGTAGGCCGGGCTGTAGGCGTCGGCGGCGCTGAACGGCGCCTGGAGCACACCGTCGGCGTCGGTGCGCCCCAGCTCGGTCGGCCTGCCCAGCGCCCCGTCGGCGGCGGCGGCGGCGGCCTGTAGCGCGAGGTCGGCCACCGGCTTGCCCGTGGCCAGGTCGACCGCCCAGACGAAGAGCTGGTCGGCGCTGCGCTTGACCGTGAGCGTGGTGGGGCTGACGATCATCAGCTGGCGCTCGACCGCGCCGCCCGCGCGGGCCTCGAAGAGGTAGGCCCCCGCGTCGAGCTTGCCCAGGTCGGCCAGGGCCAGGGTGGTCTGGTTGCGCGCGCCCTTCGGCTCAAGCGTGCCCTCGGCCAGCCGGTCGCCCGCCGGCGGCTCGTAGCCGTGCCAGCGCTCGCTGTCCTGGGTGATGGCCAGCAGCTCGGCGAGCCGCGCGCGCTCGACGCCGTAGAGGGTATAGCTGACGCTGTCCAGGTTGACGGTCTGCAGCGGGACGCGGGCCGGGCCGTAGGCGCTATAGGCCATCACGGGGCCGGGGCCGGCGAGGTGCAGCGAGGGGGCGAGGGCGGCGGTGCGGAAGCGCAGCGTCGTGTCCTGGCCGACGGTCGCGCCGTAGGGGTCGCGCGCGGCGGCGCCCAGCGTGAGGCGGTAGTCGGCCTCGGGGGCCAGGTCGATGTAGAGGGTGAGGATGTTCTGGTCGCCGGAGGTGTAGACCTGGGTCGGCTTCGGCTCGATCGTCAGGTGCTGCTGCACCGAGGCCCAGTCCATCGGCGCGCTGAAGGTCAGGCTCAGGGGGTTGTTCAGGACATCCTGGGCGCCATCGGGCGGGCTGCTGTCGAGCAGGCGCGGCAGCGGCGCGACGGTGAAGCCGGCGCTGTAGGCGCGGGCCAGGGCCGCGCCGCCCGCGGCCGAGCGGGCCGCCGTGCTCACCTCGAGGGTGTACGCGCCGCGCCGCGCGAGGGGCGCGGCGGGCGTTAAGGTGACGCC
>JAAXUL010001172.1 GCA_013336035.1 Chloroflexales bacterium | reverse complement strand
TGGAACCGCGTCATCCCATCCTGGGCATGCTGCCGCATCCGCGCGATCCCCGACTACGTCCCGATGCTCTCCATCAGCACCGGCGTCTTGCCCAGCCGCGTCAACGCCGCAATCAACTCTCCCGAAGGGCTTGGGCTGAACGCATACACCTGAGAGAAGTGCGTGGTCTCTCCATCCGGCGCCAGGTCGCGGCCATAGTCGCGGGTGCTGCTGCGCCTGTGGCCCGGCGCGCGGTCGCTGGCGCCGTGCCCCCTGATGCTGACGGCGTGAACCTCGAAGCCGCGGGCGGCCAGATCAGCCATCGCCCCCTCCCAGCACCACGCGCCGTGCCAGGCGCCGTGGACGAGGAGCAGCGGGGCGGCGTAGCGCCTGTGAGCGGGGTGGGCGACGACGTGTTCGAGCTGCATTGCGCGCTCCAGGGCTGATACGGGGGCGGCCGCCGCTACGGGCCGGCCTACCCCTCCACGACCTCGGCGGGCAGGCCCATCTGGCGGCGGCGCTCCTCGGCGAGGCGGCGCTTCTCGGCGATCATCTCGTCGGTGACGTAGACGCCGAATGAGCGCAGGCCGGCCAGCTTGAGGCCGTGCTTGTGCCAGAGGCGGTACATCTCTTTGACGCGGTCTATCTCGATATTGCGCCCGAGGGTGTAGTCCTCGAACTTGCCCTCCATGGCGAGGAGGGCGGTCTCGGAGAGGCAGGCGTAGGCGGTGCCGGGGGGCATGTCGATGTCGAAGCCGAAGTCGGGCTCGCCGGGGAGCATGATCTCGCCGCTCTCGACGACGAGCACATCGGGCCGGCGGGCGGCGTCGGCCTCCTTCACATCGGGCGGGCGGGCGACGTCGCAGACCACGGCGCCTGGCTTGAGCTTATCGACGTTGATCACCTTGCCGGTGAGGGCGCTGGTGGTGGTGATGATCAGGTCGGCGTCGCCGATGTAGGCGTCGGGGTGGGTGGCGGCGATCACGCGGGCGCCCGGCGTCTCGTGCTCGATCTGCTGCTTGAGGGCGAGCAGGCGCTCGGGGCGGGGCGCGATCAGCACCACGTCGCGCACGGCCTGGGCGAGCAGGCGGGCGCAGACGGCGCCAATCGAGCCGGTGGCGCCGATCACGACGGCGCGCACCTTCTCGGGGCGGCCGCCCTTCATCAGGACGACGGCCTGCTTGGCGGCCTCGAGGGTGGCGGCGACGGTGAGCGAGTTGCCCGAGGTGATGCCGATGTCGGCCTTCTGGGCCACGGTGATGCCGGCGTCGCCCACCACCGAGGTGAAGGCGCCCAGGCCCATGAGCTGGGCGCCCATGCGCTCGGCCATGCGGGCGGCGCGGATGAGGCGCCGGTAGGTGAAGCTGGGCGGGCGGCGCATCATCTCGCGGGGCGTTGTGCCGAGGGCGAGCAGGATGCCCTCGGCCTCCTCGCCGGTGGCGGCCGAGCGGATGCCGCGGATCTTCGAGAGGTAGAGGGGCGGCATCTGGGCGGCGGTCAGCTCGACCAGGCGCGGGGGTAGGCGGCGCGCCCAGCTGAAGCGGGGGTCGTTGGTGATCAGGCTCGTGCGCAGCGGGTGGATGACGAAGGCGAACTTCGGGCGCGGGCGCGGGTTGAGATCCTGCACGGTGGCGCCCCAGCCGGCGGCGGCGATGAAGTCGAGCGCCTCGGCCTCGCCGGGCTGGCTGCTCGTCTCCTGGATGGCGGTGATGATCGCCTCGAGCACGTCGGCGGCGACGAAGGGGCGGGCCTCGCTGAGCGGCGGGGTCATCGTGACCAGCGTGGTCACGCCGCGGCGGCGCAGGTCGTCGATCTCGGCGGGCGAGGGGTCGTCGGTGACGACCGCCTTGCCGGCCAGGTCGGCCGGGGCGAAGCGGCGGATAAAGGCGAAGTCGCCGGCGATCACCTGGGCCCACTGGAAGAGCCTGGCCGCGCGGGGGTCGTAGCCCTCCTGGCCGAGCGCGACGGGGTGGAGCAGCCTGTAGGGCAGCAGGGCCGTGACCGGGAGGGTGGTGGCGGCGTACAGCTCGAGCTGCTCGAGCGTGCGCGGCACGGGCAGGAAGGGCAGGCCGAGGTGGACGAGCGGGTCGGCGAAGCGCAGCTCGCCGCCGTACTGGGCGATGGCAGAGGCGAGCTGGTAGCGCTCGATGCCGCTGGTGAGCAGGATCTTCTTGTAGTGGAAGAGGCCGGGGATCTTGCGGACGGCCTGGGAGACGGCCCAGCGCTCGAGGGTGCTCTTGACGACGCCGCCGTCGACGATGGGGGTGCGGCGGGCCTGGGCGGCGATCTGGATAGCCTCGTGGTGGGGGTAGCGGGCGCGGCCGACCCGGAACACCGGGGTGAGCCCGCCCAGGCCGATCGCGTCGACCTGGCCGTCGAAGGACCGGACTAGCTCGGCGGCGCGGGCGGTGTCGCCGTTGGTGCCGATGCGCTCGACCTCGACGGCGCGGCCGAGGACGGTGGTGGTGAACGTATAGTTGCGGGCCGAGGAGCCCAGGCTGATGCTTACAATGCGCTTCATCGCACAGTGCCTCCGGGTTGTCGTGGGGCAGCCCGGCCCCGTAGCGTCGCCTCTCGCGGACTCATCGAAGATAGGCTGAAGTATAGCATATCGTGGCGGGGCCGCGCATTTTGCTCGCGTGGGGCGCGCACAGCGCCACCCTTGCCTTCGCTGGGTGTGCCACCCACGCCCCTGCCTTCGCTGGGTGTGCCACCCACGCCCCTGCCTTCGCTGGGTGTGCCACCCACGCCCCTGCCTTATGTCAGGAGGGCCGCCGCCGGCCCTCCCGACACCCACCCGCGGCCGGG
>JAAXUL010001171.1 GCA_013336035.1 Chloroflexales bacterium | reverse complement strand
TGGCAGGTGGCGATGTAGTTATCGAGCCGGTGTGGGTCGTCGATGATCGGCACGAGCATGCGCGCGAGGCCGTTACCGGCCTCGGCCTGCTGGCGCAGGCTGGTCTTGCGCGCGCTGATCGTGGCGAACTCGGCCGCCACGTACAGCGCGTTGAAGGCGATCATCAGCGCCGTGACGGCACTGATCAGAAGGATTGAGCCCATAGACCCTTTCTACTAGTACCGGCGGGAAGGCTCAGGTGAGCGGCAGGCGGATGTGAAAGGCCGTCCCCTGACCCAGGGCGCTCTCGACCGCCACGCTGCCGCCGTGGGCCTCGATGATGTAGCGCACAATCGCCAGGCCCAGGCCGCTGCCGCCCGCCGCCCGCGAGCGCGCCTGGTCAACACGGTAGAAGCGATCCCAGAGCAGCGGCAGATGCTCCGCGGCGATCCCTGGCCCGCTGTCGGCGACGGTGAGGTGGGCCTGACCGTCGGCCTGGGCGACGAGGCAGACCGACACCGTGGTGCCGGGCGGCGTATAGCGCACGGCGTTCTCCAGCAGGTTGCGCAGGGCCTGGGTCAGCCGCTCGTGGTCGCCCTGCACGACCAGCCCGCGCACGATCTGCGGGTCGAAGCGGTGCTCGCGCGACTGGCGTTCCATGACCGCGGTGGTCTCTGCGACCAGCTCGTCCAGCCGCACCGGCGCCCGCGCGATCACCTGGGTCGCATCCGCCTGCGCGAGCAGCAGCAAGTCGTTGATGAGGCGGCGCATCCGCTGGGCCTCGCCGCTGGCCTCGCCCACACAGAGCTCGCGCTCCGGCGGGGCCAGGTCGCGGCGCAGCAGGTCGAGGTTCGCCAGCACGACGGTGAGCGGCGAGCGCAGCTCGTGCGCGGTGTCGGCGAGCAGCTGACGCTGCTGCTCCAGGGTGCGCGCGACGGTGGTCACCAGATCGTTGATCGTCGCCGCCAGCTGGCCGACCTCGTCCGCACGCCGGGGCGCCGGCACCCGCTCGTGGTAGTGACCGGTCGCGGCAATCTGCGCCGCCGCCCTGGTCAGGCGGGCCACGGGCGCGAGGGCGGCGCCGATGAGCAGGGCGGCACTGCCGGCGGCCAGCAGCAGCGCCGCGAGCCCGCAGGCCAGCAGCAAGCTACGCGCCTGGGCCAGAATGCTCTCGATCGGCTCGAGCGACTCGGCGACGAGGAGCAGCGTATCCGGCGCGACCACGTCAGGCGCCGCGGTGACGAGCAGGCGCAGATCCTCGTCGTCGCCCGCACGCACGGTCGCGCTCACCGGCCCCCCGGCCTGGGCCGCGGCGAGCAGCGTGGGCACGGCGGGGAGCTGGTCAGCGCCCAGGTTCGGCGAGGCGGCCAGGAGGGTGCCGGATGGGTCGCGCAGCTCCACGTAGATGCCCGGGGCGTGGAACTCCACCAGCGGGGGCAGGTCGGGCAGGCGGGTCGCCGCCCCCGGCGCCTCGGCGGCGACCAGCTCCTCGCGCACCAGCGCCGCCCGCTCCTGCAGGCGCACATCGGTCTCGGTGAGCAAGGTGGCGCGCAGCACCAGGTAGAAGATCAGCGCGAACAGGCAGATAGCCCCCCCGGTGAGCAGCAGAACCAGGATCGTCAGCCGCAGGCGCAGCGAGGCCGGCCGGTGCATCAGTCCTCCTCGCGCAGGCTGTAGCCGGCGCCGCGGATGGTCTGGATCAGCCGCGGCTCGTCGTCAGCCTCGAGCTTGTCGCGCAGCCGGCCGATGTAGACCTCGACGGCGTTGCTCTCGACCTCGCCGCTGCCCCAGATCCGCTCCAGGATCTGCTCGCGCGAGAGCACGTGGCGCGGGGAGCGCATGAGCAGCTGGAGCACCGCGAACTCACGGGCGGTGAGATCGAGCCGGCGCTGGGCGCGAAACACCTCGTGGGTGGCGACGTTCAGGCGCAGGTCGGCGAAGGTGAGCAGCTCGTCGTGGCCGGGCGCAGCCCGGCGCAGCAGGGCGCGCACGCGGGCCAGGAGCTCGTCGAAGTCGAAGGGCTTGGCCAGGTAGTCGTCGGCGCCACTGTTCAGCCCGGCCACCCGGTCGGGCACCGAATCGCGGGCGGTGAGCATGAGGATGGGGGCGTTGGTGCCCCGGCGCAGCCGCCGGCAGACCTCCAGGCCGTCGATCCCCGGCAGCATCAGGTCGAGGATGATCAGGTCCGGCGGGTCGTCACGAGCCGTGCGCAGCGCCTCGTTCCCGTCGACGGCGGTGCGCACGTCGAAGCCCTCGAAGCGCAGGCCGCGGCCGACAACGCTGGCGATCTTCGGGTCATCGTCGACCACGAGGATGGTCGTCATGCGCTGGTCTCCTTCTGTGTGGGCGTAGGAGAGAGTATAGCACGCGGGCCTGTTAGCGCTCCGTCAAGCCCTGTTCATCCTGGTGACAGGTTTGTTTGTTAGGCTGGATACGATGGACGGTGAACCGACGTCGCCTGAACTGATGCCCGCATTCGCCCCTGGGCTGCCCCTCTTCGAGCTGGTGCTGCTCGTCCTGGTGGGCCTGCTCGCCGTGCTGACCCACCCGGCGCCGCGCGGCGCGTTACGTAGCCTACTCTGGCCGGTTGTGCGGCCAGTGCTGGGCTGGTTATTGCTTGGTATCGGCGTCCTGGGCATGATCCTGCCCGGCCCGGGGATCCCCTTCTTTATCCTCGGGGTCCTGCTCGTCGGCCGGCGTCACCCGCTGCTGCGCCAGAGCTGGGTCGCGCTACGCCTGCGGCTGCGCTCCATGGCCCGCCGCACAGGGATTCCGGGCCGCTCAGGCCGGCTGGCAAGCCGGCTCCTGC
>JAAXUL010000370.1 GCA_013336035.1 Chloroflexales bacterium | reverse complement strand
GCGGCGACCTTCATCGCCTCCGTGAACCCGCCCACGTTGCAGATGTCGACGCGAACGAACTCGGTCAGCCCGCGCTCGATGAACGGCGCGAACGCCCACTTGGAGCTGAACTCCTCGCCGATCGCGAGGGGCACGTCGGCTGCCGCGACGATCAGGGTGGCTCGGGCGCGTGCCTGTTCTTCCGCTATCGCCAGCGACGCTGGCGCCGGCTCGTCGCCCTCAGCTTCGCCTACGAGGACGAAGGATCGCCATGATTACACCACGTGAGATGACCAATGTCGGTATGGCCTGGAACCGCGCCCGCTACAGCGCCTATGCGCCGCTCTACGACCTGCTCGCGGCCCCCTTTGCGGCGGGGCGGCGCCGCTCGATCGAGCTGCTCGCCCTGCGGTCGGGGGAGCAGGTGCTGATCGTCGGCTGCGGCACCGGGCTGGATCTGCCGCTGCTCCCCGCCGGCGTGCCTATCACCGCGTTTGACCTGACCCCCGCCATGGCGCGCCGCGCGGCGGCCCGTGCAGAGGCGCTTGGCCGAGCCACGGCCGTAGCGGTGATGAACGGCCAGCAGGTAGCCCTCGCCGACGGGGCCTTCGACGCGGCGCTGCTGCACCTGGTCCTCGCCGTGGTCCCCGACCCGGTCGCCTGCGCCCGCGAGGTGGTGCGCCTCCTACGCCCAGGCGGCCGGGCGGCGATCTTCGACAAATGGCTGCCAGAGGGGGCGCGACCCTCGCCTGCCCGCCGCGCGCTCAACGTAGTGGCAAACGCCGCCTTCTCCGACCTCAATCGGCAGCTTGGGCCGATCCTGGGGGCGGCGGGGCTCCAGCTCGTGCACCGCGAGCCGGCCGGGTTAGGGGGTGCCTACCAGGCCGCGCTCGCCGTGGCGCCAAAACCCTCGGGAGGCGCCAGTGCGACCCTTTGAGCTCCTGGCCCGCCGCGGCCAGGTCCAGCGCTTGGCACTCTTGGCGCAAGAGGCTGTCGGGCCTATGACCTCGGCGTCGAGGCGCTCAACCAGGGGGCGCCCACCGGGCGCTGGCCAGCAGCGCATCGTCGAGCGTCTCGCGGTACTTGCCGATCAAGGGCCAGGGCCGGATGTGCTTCATCGGGCTGCCTTCTCCACTACGAGGCCGGCCCACGGCCACTGAGCAGCCGGTCGAGCGCCTGGGCGAAGCGCTGCCGGTCAGAGGCGCAGTAGGCCGCCGGCCCCCCGGTCGCCACCCCCGCCCAGCGCAGCTCCTCCATCAGGTTCTAGTTTACTGCGTCGTTGGACACTCCCGGCGTTCGGGAAAGAACATGGTGCACCTGCACAGAGCCGGCGTTCAGCGAGTACGCTTGTGCTATCATGACGGCCCGCCACATGGTTGTTGGGGACTGGCACGGTAGGTGTACCAAGGAGCTGCCAGATGGACGAGAGCCTTCCCGCGCCCCGCGACCACGCGCAGGCATACGCGCTCACCTTTCCCGGTGCCTATGTGGAGCACCCCTGGGGCGAAACCGTCATCAAGGTCAACAAGAACGTGTTTCTGTTCGTGAACGGCGCCATCGCGCCCGAGGACGGCGTCAGCCTGAGCGTGAAGCTGCCACGCACCGGCGCCGACCTGCTCCAGATGCCCTTCGCCGAGCCGATGGGCTACGGGATGGGCAAGCACAGCTGGGTGACCCTGCTGCTCATGCGCGACGACCACACCCCGCTGGAGTTGCTTGAGGCCTGGATCGACGAGAGCTACCGCGCCGTCGCGCCGAAGCGCCGTGTCGCCGTGTTGACGCGCTGCGCGTCAACACGGCTCAGTGAGCCAAAAGGCCGGCGCGGGCAGATCGGTCCGACCAGGCGCACGCAGCCCTGCAAGGGGCGACGAGGGGCCGACGGCGATAGTCGCAGGCGTGACTGGCGCAGCAGAGGAGGGAGCATGACAAACTTTGCGTACGAGGAAGGGCGGTGGGAGCCGCCAGTGGCGGGCGACGAGGACGCCACCCTGCTGGGCTTTCTGGAGCGGCAACGCGCGACGTTCGCCTGGAAGAGTGGGGACCTGGACGCGGCCAGTCTCCGGGCGACGCTCGGCCCGTCGGCGATGACCCTGGGCGGGATGTTGAAGCACCTCGCCCGCTTCGAGGATGACATGTCCACGGAGTGGCTGCACGGGCGGGAGCAACTCCCACCCTGGAACGCCGTGGACTGGAGCGCCGACCCCACCTGGGACTGGCGCAGCGCCGCCGACGATTCTCCCGAACAGCTCTATGCGCTCTGGCGCGAGGCCGTGGCCCGCTCGCGCGCGCTGTTCGCGGCGGCGATGGCCGAGGGCGGACCGGCGCGACGGCCTGGCGGGCCCGACAGCCCGGCCCCCAGCCTGCGCTACATCCTGCTCAATATGATCGAGGAGTACGCGCGCCACAACGGTCACGCCGACCTCATTCGCGAAGCGATCGACGGGCGCGTCGGCCACGATCCGCCGGGCTAAAGGACGCGCGGTCGCGGCGCAGCCCTTGCTGCTGCGGGCAACGGCGCAGTCCTGCCGGCAAGCGCCTTACTATCCCCTGCGGTGCAATCAGTGAGCACCCGGTGTCGCCAGCCTGGCGTGGGCGCGCGGGCATGTGGAGACAGGAACCTTCGATGAGCAGATTCGGACCCGACCCCCAGGCCTTCTTCGACGCGGTCTACCGGCAGACGCCGCCGTGGGACATCGGCGGCCCGCAGCCGGCCCTTGAGACCCTGCTGGACGAGTTTCCACCCTCCGGCCCGGTGCTCGACGTGGGCTGTGGCTCCGGCGACCACGCGATCGCCCTCGCCCGGCGCGGCGTGGAGGTGCTCGGGGTCGATATCGTCGAGGCGGCGATCACCCAGGCCAACACGAAGGCCGCGGCCCTGACGCCCGAGCTCGCCGAGCGGCTCCAGTTCCAGGTCGCCGACGCCCTCCGGCCCGCGCAGCTGGGGCGCCAGTTCGGCGCGGTGGTCGACTCAGGCTTCCTGCACCTGTTCGAGCCGGAGGTGGCCGACCAGTTCGCCGCGGAGCTCGCGTCGAGCCTGCGCCCCGGCGGCCGCTACTACCTGCTGGCCTTCGCCGTGCAGTTCGACATCCCAAACGTGCCGCGGGCGGTGAGCGAGCAGGAGCTGCGGGCGCGCTTCACCGACGAGCGCGGCTGGCGCATCCTCGTCCTGCGTGAGGCGCTGTTCCAGAACCGGGTCGCCGCGACGCCGGCGATCTGCGCCTGCATCGAGCGAATGTGAGGACCCACCATGCACCAATCGATCATCCACATCGCCCTGCTGGTCAGGGACTACGACGAGGCGATCCGCTTCTACACCGAGAAGCTCGGCTTCACCCTGCTCGAGGACACCGCGCAGCCCGAGCAGAACAAGCGCTGGGTCGTTGTCGCCCCGCCCGGCGGCACTGGAGCCACCCTCCTCCTGGCGCGGGCCGTGACGCCGGAGCAGGAGCGTTTCGTCGGCGACCAGGCCGGTGGCCGGGTCTTTCTGTTCCTGCGCACCGACGACTTCTGGCGCGACTACCGGGCTATGCAGGAGCGAGGCGTGCGCTTTGTACGCGAGCCCAAGCGGGCGGAGTACGGCACCGTCGCCGTGTTCGAGGACCTCTACGGCAATCGCTGGGACCTGGTTGAGCTGGCCGCGGGCCATCCCCTGGCCGACCGCTGAGGTCGGCATAGCCAGAGTCCCTGGGCTTCTGCGACGAGCGAGAGTACCGCTACTGCCTGTGGCGCCAACGCTGACAGCCCCCCATCAGCACGCAGCCAGGCGTCATGTCGCCACCAGCGAGCCGATCAGAAAGGCCAGCAGGCCGAGGGAGCCGCTCAGGTAGAGCCCACGCATGGCGCTCCGGCCCTCGGCGGGTGTCTGGCTGCGCACGAGCCGGATCACGAAGAAGGCAATCAGCAGGTCGGTCAGCAGGATCGGGATGCGGTAGGCCAGGCCCAGCGCGTCCCACGCCCGCCGCGGCGGGCAGCTCGGGCCGAACGATCTGGAGCGCGCCCCGGGCTTTCTGTGCGAGGTTGACCGATGGTTGCATCGATGTGTCCCTATCATGGCTTCTGGCGCGTATCGATGCCGATATGATACCTTGGGGGAGAGACTCACTGGGACGGCCATTGAGGCCGCTAGCAGGAGCCAGCGATGCAGTACTGGATCAACACCATCTCGCGGGCCCACGTGCTCACGGGGGTCGGCGGCGGCTTCACCCAGGCCGATCACGGCCGCGACACGCGGCTCCGCCAGCTTCGCCGCGGCGACTGGCTGGTCTTCTACTCGCCGCGCACGGAATTCCGCGGCGGCGAGCCGCTCCAGGCCTTCACCGCCATGGGTCAGATCGCCGATGACGCCCCCTATCAGGTCGAGATGACCCTAACCTTTCACCCCGGGCGGCGGGCGGTGACGTTCGTGGCGAGCCGGGAGGCGCCGATCCAGCCGCTGATCCCCGGTCTGTCGTTCATCGAGGATAAGCAGCGCTGGGGCTTCCCGTTCCGCCGCGGGCTGTTCCGCGTCGAGCGCGCCGACTTCGCGCAGATCGCCGCGGCCATGGGCGTCGCGCTTGACCCCGCCGTCACCTGAGCTGGCCCGCCCGCCGCTGAGAGCGCTGGCGCAGCGGGGTTCCCATACCGGGCGCGGCATCCGCGCGCCATACGAGCGATGGCTCGCCAGGGCTCGCCTGGGCGCGGCTCTTGCAGCACGTGCTGCCAGGTGACGAGATAGGGAGCACCCAATGCAGGCAGGCCAGATCGACGAGCGCCAGGCTCAAGGAGCATCAAGCGGGCTGTTTCACGCCTTCACGGCCACGTGCGAGCAGGTCGCGGCGACCTCAAGCCGGCTGGCGAAGGCGGCCCTGGTGCGTGATTACCTGGCGGGGCTGGCCGACGACGATCTGGCCATCGCCGCGCGCTTCTTCACCGGGCAGCCCTTCGCCCAGGCCGACGCCCGCGTGCTGAACGTCGGCTATGCCCTGGTGCGCGACGTCGTCTGCGTCCTGGCCGGGATCGACCCCACCGCTTCCTGAGCGACTACACCTTCGCCGTGCGGGCGAGCGAGACCGACCCGACCCTGCTGAATATCGGCAAGGCCTACCGCGGGCTCATCGACGCCGAGATCCAGCAGCTGACCGACTGGTTCAAGGACCACACCGTGCAGGACTTCGGGCGGGTGCGGCTGGTGGAGCCGGGGGTGGTGCTGGAGGTGGCCTTCGACATCGTCCAGCCGAGCAGGCGTCACAAGAGCGGCTACGCCCTGCGCTTCCCGCGCATCGTGCGCATCCGCGACGACAAGACACCCGACGAGATTGACACCCTGGAGACGGTGCGCCGGCTCGCCGAGACCGCCGGTATCAGCGGGAACGTGGGGACAGGATGAGCGAGCGCGAGCTTCACGATCAGATCGCTTTGCCCTGGGGCCTTCATGTCCGGACAGCTTTCGCTCGTGAGCTAGCAGCGTAAGGAGCGGTGCGATGACTCAGGTGCAGCTTGTTCCGAAGCGGGAGATCCGCCGCTTCGATATCTTCGCCGAGTGGAACCGCCTGAAGGGACGGAACAAGGCCAAGCTCAACGAGGACGACGCCCGGGCCTATGGCCTCGCCGTGGCGAAGGTGGTGGCCGCGCGCAAGTTCTCCGGCCACGACCCGGCGCAGGCCAAGGAGTTGAAGCGCAAAGCGAAGGAGGAGGAGGTCGGTGAGCCCTGGTGGGAGCACCTGGGCTCCGGGGAGGAGTTCGCGCGTACGGTGGTCGCCCGGATGGGCGAGGCGTTCTACCGTGAGGTGTTCCAGCCGGCGGTGCTCAAGGCCTGGGAGGACGGCCAGCGCTACGAGGAGATCCGCGACGCTCTGCGCGAGCCGTGGAACCGGCAGCTCCAGAAGGGGGCCGAAGGCGCTTCGGGCAAGCGCCGTGGGTCGTGATCTGCACCATGATGAGGGCCGCAGCACACTGTCTACGGGAAGAGGTGTAAGATGGCTCGTGAAGCGACCGCCACGGACTATCTCAGGCGTATAGCGACGATACTGGCACAGGCTACGACTGCGGTGCTGCGCCAAGCAGCTCCAGATAGTGCCGGTTGTACATCACGCCCAGGATATTCCCGAAGGGGTCGACCACCGAGGCCGTGATGAAGCCCTCACCACGCACTGTCAGCGCCTCGTAGATGTGCGCGCCGAGCTCTTGCAGCCGCTCGAGCGCCGCGGCCACATCGTCGACGTGCCAGTAGGCGATCACGCCCCCCGGCTCGGGAGCCGGGGGGCGAGGCGCGTAGCGGCTGTCGATGATGCCCAACTCATGCTGGTAGTCGCCCAGGCGAAACTCGGCGTAGCCCGGGCGCTCAAAGTACGGCGCAACGCCCAGCAGTTCGGCATACCAGCGTACCGCCGCGCGGTGGTCTGCCGCCCAATAGTTGATCGTCGCAAGCCCTCGCAACATCTGCCCTCCCTTCGCTGCCGCCTCTGGCGGCCAAGCGCTCGCCCAACGTGGCGCTCAGCCTGAGGATAGCGGGGATAGGGGGCGGCTGCGATCCGCATTGCGCCGCTGGTTGGGATCACATCAGGCGGCAAGGGTGCGCCCACAGCACCTCCGTGTCGCTGAGCACGAGACTGTCGATCTGAGGCTTGCTCCCACGACGAATGTCTATCGGGCCGCATGTGCAGCTGATATGCGGGGCCTCCGTGCCCCTCCATGGCAAGGAGGATAGGATGACTACGAGCCAACCATCCCAGGGTGCTCTCCACACCCTGCTGACCGATCTCGCGATGGGGGAGTCGGCGCGCTGGTACGCTGGCCGGTTCTGGCTCGCCGACTGGGGTACGGGCGAGATCCTGGCCGTCGATGGAGCTGGCGTGAGCGAGGTTATCGCTCGCGCCCCGACCGCGCCCTGCTGCTTTGACTGGCTGCCTGACGGGCGCATGCTCATCGTCTCCGGGCGTGAGGGACAGCTCCTTCGCCAGGAGCCTGACGGCTTGCTCACGCCCTACGCGAACCTTGCGGCCCTCTCGGAGCACCCCTGGAATGAGATTGTGGTGGATGGTCGGGGCAACGCCTACATGAACACCATCGGCTTCGACTTCCCGGGAGGCCCATACGCTCCTGGGAGTGTCGCCCTGGTGAGTGCCACAGGCGCCGTGCGTCAGGTTGCCGACGGGGTGGCGTTCCCGAATGGCATGGCCGTGACCCCCGACGGCCGAACGCTCATCCTCGCGGAGTCCTACGGCCAGTGCCTGACCGCGTTCGACATCGCGGATGACGGCAGCCTGGTGAATCGGCGGGTCTGGGCACCGCTCGACGGTGGCTACCCCGATGGGATCTGCCTCGATGCGGAGGGCGCCATCTGGTACGCCGACGTCGGCAACCAGCGCTGTGTGCGCGTCCGCGAAGGCGGCGAGGTGCTTGCGATCGTCGATGCGGGCCGCGGCTGCTTCTCCTGCGCGCTGAGCGATGAGCGGAACCCGACGCTGTTTATGGTCACCGCCGAGTGGGGTGGCCCCGAGGGCATGGCCGACGGGCGCCGCACCGGCCAAGTGCAGACGCATGCGGCG
>JAAXUL010000369.1 GCA_013336035.1 Chloroflexales bacterium | reverse complement strand
GTGGAGGTGCTCCTCGTGGGCGTGGACCCCGCCGGGGCCGAAGAGGCCCATCAGGTGCAGGGCGCCGCCGCTGGCGCGGGCGTGGGCGATAGCGCCGAGCAGGGTCGGGTTGGTGAAGAAATCCCCCTCCCTGGTCGCCTTCGTAATGCGGGTCAGCTCCTGATAGACGACAAAGCCGGCGCCGATGTTCAGGTGGCCGACCTCAGAGTTGCCGATCTGCCCGTCGGGCAGGCCGACGTCGAAGCCCGAGGCGGCAAGGGTGGTGAAGGGGCAGCTGGCTACCCAGCGGTCGACATTGGGCGTCCGGGCCAGGTCCACGGCATTGCCGGGCCCGGGGCCTATGAGGCCCCAGCCATCCATAATCGCCAGGACGACGGGGCGCGGGCGGGCAGTCTCGGGCATGGATCCCTCCTCAATGATGATCATGCCGGTCCGCCCGCATTATACCCCAAGGGCAGCCCGGCTTAGCCGAGGCCGAAGGCCACCTGGAGCATGCGCAGGGCGGCAAGGATGCCGAAGGCGCCGGTGATCAGCAGGGGCAGGCCCACGAGCAGCGAGGTTGAGGTCCTGGTGCCGGCGCCGGCGCGGGTGCGCAGATAGTCGCGCGACACCTCGGTGCGCATGGTGCTCAGGCCGCCCCAGATGGTGAGGGCGCCGATGACGGCGAAGGCGACGGCGGAGCCAATGGCGATGAGGACACCGAGGATGTACATGTGTGGCTTCCTTTCAGCGCAGCGGGCCGGGGCAGGCAGCGCATCCGCCCGCCGATCACGCCGGCACAGGGGTGTACTCGTGGGCGGCGAGGGCGGCGCCGATGATCCCGGCCTCGTTGCGCAGCTGGGCGGGCTCGACCTCGACGCGGACGGTCAGAAAGCGGGCGAACTTCTCGAAGTCGCGGCTGGCGCCGCCGCCGATGATGATCAGGTCGGGCCAGAGCAGGTCGCTGATGCGCTGGAGGTACTCGTCGAAGCGGGGCGCCCACTCGGCGTAGCTCCAGCCCTTGCGCTCGCGGGCGCCGTCCGAGGCGCGCCGCTCGGCGTCGCGGCCGCGGATCTCGATGTGGCCGAGCTCGGTGTTGGGCACCAGCTTGCCGTCGAGGAATAGGGCCGTGCCAATGCCGGTGCCGACCGTGAGCATAAGCACCAGCCCGTCGCGCCCGCGCCCGGCGCCCAGGCGCATCTCGGCGATGCCGGCGACGTCGGCGTCGTTGAGCAGGAGCACGGGCGAGCCGGTGGCCTGCTCGAGCATGTGCTGGCCGTTGGCCCCGACCCAGCGGGGCGAGATGTTGGCCGCCGTGTGGACGATCCCGCCCTTGATGACGGCGGGGAAGCCGCAGCCGATCAGGCCCTGCCAGCCGAAGTGCCGCACTACGATCGCCGCCGTCTCGACCACCGCCTCCGGCGTGGCAGGCGTGGGCGTGGGGATGCGGTGGCGCGGCGTCACCAGGGTGCCCGCCATCACGTCTACGATCGCCCCTTTAATGCCCGAACCGCCAATGTCTAGCCCTAGGACCTGCGTCATTGCACCTATCCCTTTCGCATGGCGCCCGCGCGGCGATGGGCGCCAGCATACCACACCGCAGGCCTCACTTCGTCCGCACCCGCCGCTTCAGATCCGCGACCGGGCGACGAAAGGCCAGGACATCCAGAGTGCCGCGAGGGTAGCTCCTGAGGAACTGCGCCAGGCCGGCGGGGGCCCGGCGCCAGTAGAGCGAGATCACCAGCGCGCCGATCAGTAGGCCAAGCACGATGATCGAGTTGATCAGCCAGCCGTTGATGACCGCCACGCCGATGTAGGCGAAGGCGGCCAACATCATAAGGGCCTGAGCCATCGGCAGCAGCAGCATCTGCTCGCGGATGTGCCCATAGGCGACAAGAAAGGCGACGGCGTACCAGAGTTCAAAGGCAACTACCGCCACGGTTAGAGCTATCCAGAGCCACACGTCTCACTCCTGAGCTGATCGCGCGTCAGTCTCTCAATCATAGCACAATGCAGGCCCCGCCGCGCTGCGCAACCTGTGCTATAATCGGCCCCGGCATCGTCAACCGTGGGCCATGCTAGCAAGGAAATGTCCCTTCCATGAGTGAGCGGCCCAGCATCACTGCCTTCTTCCCGGCCTATAACGATGCCGGCACCATCGGCAGTATGGTGATCAGCACGATCGAGACCCTCAAGGAGCTCACCGACAATTACGAGGTGATCGTCGTTGAGAACGGTAGCACCGACTACACCGTGCAGGTCCTCGAGTCGCTGGCCGATCACTACCCCCACCTGCGGGTCTTAACCTACCGCGAGCCGCTCGGCTACGGCGGCGCCCTGCGGACTGGCTTCGCCAGCGCCACCAAAGAGCTGATCTTCTACACCGACGGCGACGCCCAGTACGACCCGCGCGAGCTCAAGGTCCTCTTGCCGGCTTTGCGCGACGATGTCGATATCGTCAACGGCTGGAAGATCGACCGCTCTGACCCGCTACACCGCAAGATCATCGGTCGCGTCTACCACAACGCGGTCAAGCTCCTCTTCGGCTTTAAGCTGCACGACGTCGACTGCGACTTCCGGCTGATCCGGCGCGAGGTCTTCGATGTGGTCGAGCTCGAGTCGGACAGCGGCACCATCTGTCTCGAGCTGGTCAAGAAGCTCCAGGACGCCGGCTACCGCTTCGCCGAGGTGCCCGTCCACCACTATCACCGCAGCTACGGCCAGAGTCAGTTCTTCAACTTCCCACGTCTCTGGCGCACCGGCGTGCAGCTGATCCAGCTCTGGTGGAAGCTCGTCGTGCGCCGAGCACATCTCCAGCAGATCGCGCGCCGCCGCGCTGTTCTCACGTCGCGGGCGCGTCAATAGCCACAACCTTATGGATCGCACACCCGACCTACGCTCAGCTTTTGCCGGCAGCCGTGTGTTGATCACAGGCGGCGCGGGCTTCATCGGCTCGAACCTGGCCCACCGCCTGGCTGACCTTGGGGCCCAGATCACGATCGTCGACTCGCTCATCCCCGAGTTCGGCGGCAACCTGCGCAACCTCGAGGGCCTCGATGGCCGCGCGCGCCTCAACATCGCCGATGTGCGCGACGAGCACTCTATGGACTATCTGGTCCAGGGCCAGGATTATCTCTTCAACCTGGCCGGACAGACGAGCCATATGGACTCGATGCGCGACCCCTACACCGACCTCGAGATCAACTGCCGCGCGCAGCTCTCGATCCTCGAGGCCTGTCGCAAGCATAGCACCGGCATCAAAGCGGTCTACGCCTCGACCCGCCAGATCTATGGCAAGCCCGACTATCTGCCCGTCGACGAGCGCCACCTGCTGCACCCCACCGACGTCAATGGCATCAACAAGATGGCCGGCGAGTGGTACCATATCCTCTACAATAATGTCTACGGCATCAGGGGCTGCGCCCTGCGCCTGACCAACACCTACGGCCCACGGATGCGCGTCAAAGACGCCCGCCAGACCTTCCTCGGCATCTGGATCAAGCAGGTGCTCAGCGGCGAGACGGTGCAGGTCTGGGGCGATGGTCTACAGATCCGCGACTTCACCTTTGTGGATGACTGCGTCGAGGCGATGCTGCGCGCAGCCAGCGATCCCGGGGCCTACGGCCAGATCTTCAACCTGGGCAGCGACGAGACGATCAACCTGCGCGATCTGGCCACCCTGCTGATCGAGATCGCGGGCGAGGGCCGCTACGAGATCATCCCCTTCCCCGCCGACCGCAAGCCGATCGATATCGGCGACTACTACGGCGACTATCGCCTGATCCAGGGGCGCCTGGGCTGGACGCCTACGGTCCGCCTGCGCGAGGGCCTGGCCCGCACCCTGGCCTTCTATCGCGAGAACCGCGCGTACTACTGGTAGAGTCGCCCGCAACAAAGTGGGGCTGCCCGCCGTCTGAATGGGTAGAAGGCCGGATGGCCGCCCTTGACGGAGGAGCCCCACAGATGAATACTAATGCACGGCTGATGCGCAGCCGCACCGACCGCATGATCGCCGGCGTCGCCGCCGGGGTCGCCCGCTACCTCAACACCGACCCGGTGATCGTGCGCCTCGTCTTTGTGCTCCTGGCGCTCAGCGGCCCGGGCATCCTGGTCTACCCGCTCTTGTGGGCGGTGATGCCGCAGGAGGCCGCGCCAACCCAGGGGGCCGCCGGCCCTGCCGGCCAGGTCTTCGTGGCCACCGGCGAGACCCAGCGCCTGCGCATCGACCCGATGAGCGGCGCGCCCGATGAGGCCGAGCAAGAGATCCCGATCAACAACCTCGGCGGCGCCCCGGCGGCGCCGGCGTCCGGCGCCCTGGGCGGCAAGGTCTTCGGCTATGTGCTGCTCGGCCTGGGCAGCTTCATCGCCTTGCAGATGATCTGGCCCGGCTTCGCCGCGTTCCTCTTCCCCGCGGCGCTGATCGCCGTCGGGGTCTGGCTGCTGCGCAGGAGCTAGAAAACGAAGGGTGAGAGAGCGAAGGGCGAAGGACGAACTATCCTTCGTCCTTCGCCCTTTATCTGAAACAGGGGGGCGCTCAGCTCTGCGACAGCTCGCGCAGGCGTGAGGGGTTGAGCAGGGTGATGCCGGAGCGGTCGACGTCGAGCAGGCGGGCGTCGCGGAACTGGTTGATGATCTTGGTCACCGTCTCGCGGTAGGCGTTGACCATCTCGGCCAGCTGCTGGTGGGTGCGGCGGGCGACGCGCTGCTGCGGGCGGGGGCCGGTGGGCTGCTCCTCGGACATCTCGAGCAGGACGGAGGCCAGGCGGGCCGGCACCGATTTGAAGGCGACCTCGTCGAGGCGCCGGCCAACGGTGAGGCGGTGCTGGCCGAGAAGGTCGATCAGGTCGGCGCCAAGGCCCGGGGTGGTGGCGACGGCCTCGAGGACGATGACCCGGGGCACGGCGAACAGGCGCACCGGCTGCAGGGCCTGCGCGAAGGTGTCGTACTGATCGCCGCCATCGAGGGCGCTGTGGCCAAAGATCTGGCCCGGCTCGACCACCTTGACGGTCAGGACGCGGCCCTCGGGCGAGTGCATCTGCAGGTTGACCTGGCCCGACTTCAGCAGGTAGAGGGCGTGGGCGGGCTGGCCCGGCGTATAGACATAGCTGTGGCGCCGAAAGCTCTGGATGGTGCCCAGGTGCGTAAAGGTGGCCGTCAGCCTTTGCTGAGCCGACTCGTCTCCTCCTGGTGCAGCCATAGGCTCTCCTTACGCAGTTGCGCGCCCTCGATACACGATTGTTCTATTGTAGCATACCGCTGTGTCTGGCGGGTAAGCGTTTTGTTAGATCGTCAGCACGAAGGCCCACTCGCCGGCCCGCATCACCGGCTCGGCGGCGCCGTCGGCCGTCAGGCCGTCGATGTCCATCAGGCCCGAGCCGATCATGAAGTCGACATGGGTGGCGCTGAGGTTGCCCCCGGCCGCCTCGAACTGCTCGGGGGTCATGGCCGCCCCCCCCTCGACGCAGAAGCGGTAGCCGCTGCCGAGGGCCAGGTGGCTGGCGGCGTTCTCGTCGTAGAGGGTGTTGGCGAAGAGCATGCCGGTGCGGGCCACGGGCGAGCTCGCCGTCACCAGGGCCACCTCGCCCAGGTGCGCCGAGCCCTCGTCGGTGTCAATCAGGCGTCGCAGCACCTCCTCGCCGCGCGCCGCCGTTGCCGCAACCACACGGCCGGCCTCGAAGGTCAGGGTAAAGTCCTCGATCAGGTTGCCGCCATAGTTCAGCGGGCGGCTCGAGCGCACGACGCCATCGACGCGGCCGCGGTGGGGCAGCGAGAAGATCTCCTCGGTGGGCAGGTTGGGCACAAAGGCCTGGCCGCGCTCGCTGACCGAGCCGCCGCCCGCCCAGAGGTGCCCGTCGGCCAGGCCCACGGTCAGGTCAGTGCCGGGCGCGCTAAAGCGGAGGGCCGTGTAGCGCCTGGCGTTCATGTATGCGCAGCGGGCGTCGAGGTCCGCCACATGGGCCTGCCAGGCCGCCACAGGGTCGGGGGCGTCGAGGCGGCATGTGATGGCGATAGCGCGCCACAGCGTGGCTGCGCGCTCGTCCTCGGGTACGTCGGGCAGCACCTGGGCGGCCCAGCCCGGGGTCGGGTACGAGACCACGGCCCAGGTCGAGGCGTTGCGCTGCACCAGCTCGGTGACGGGGCGGGCAGCCTCGGCCGTGGCCCGCATCATCGTGCTAACCGCGTCGTGGTCCTGCCCGGCCAGGAGCGTGGGGGTGGCTGCGTAGACCGAGAGCAGGGCGTCTCCGGCGCGCAGGTAGTCGGCCGTTACGGCAGGGTACCAGGCGGGAACTTCGCCGAACGAGTCGCGCGGCGCCTCCTGGAGGCGCACCAGGGTCAGCTGCTCGTCGCCCCAGACCACATCGACCAGGCGGGCCCCGGCTCTGTAGGCGCTGCGTGCCACGGCCCGCACCAGGGCCGCCGTCTGAAGGTCGGCGCGAACCAGCAGCCGCTGCCCCTGCCGCAGGCCCAGGCCCACCTGGACTATCACATCGGCGTAGCGGCTTAGCTCGTCGGCCGGGATGTGGGTAGACATTTTCGCTTTCTCCGCACAAAGGCTAGCTCTCCCTACTATAGCATGGGCGCAGCCCCCCCGCGCGAAGTTGGTATAATGGCCCCTATGAGCTTCGTACCGACCCGCCGCCTCTTCCTGATCAGCCTGGGGGCGGCCCTGCTGATCGTGGCCCTCCTGGCCGGCTGCGACATGGCCGCCGGCCGCCAGGCCTCACAGAGCCCCGCCGACGCCAGCGCCACCGCGCCGCCCACCGCCCCCCCCCTGCCTCGCGGCGGCAACCTGACGGTGCGCCTCGCCGCCGATGTGCCCGTGCTGCGCCCCTGGCAGCCCCGCTCGCGGGGCGAGGAGCAGATCACCGCTATGCTCTACAGCGGCCTGCTGCGGCTCGACGGCCGGGCGCGCCCCGTCCCCGACCTGGCCGAGAGCTGGGACGCGACCCCGGACGGGCGCACGATCACCTTTACGCTGCGCGACGGCCTGACCTGGCACGATGGCGCCCCCCTCGAGGCCGCCGATGTGCTCTTCACCCTCGAGCGCCTGCGGGCGCTGCCCCTCACCACCACGGCGCTGCTCGCCGACCTGCGCTACATCAGCGCGGCCACGGCGCCAACCAGCGCAACGGTCGTCCTGACCCTTACCAGCCGCTTTGCGCCCGTGCTGTCGGCCCTGGCTGTGCCGATCCTGCCGCGCCACCTGCTCGAGGAGCGCGACATCAGCAGCCTGAATTTCTGGGAGGTGCCCGTGGGCAGCGGGCCTTTCAAGCTGGCCGAGCGCCTGCCCGGCCAGTCGTACGTGCTCGAGCGCTTCGAGCCGTTCCACCGCGGCGCGCCCCTGCTCGACCAGGTGACCTTTGTGCTGGCCCCTGATCCGGCCCTCGCCGCGGCCAGCCTGGCCGATGGGCGCCTGCTGCTGGCCGAGCTGCCCTGGGGCGCGCAGAGCGACCTCGCCCAGGCCGGCCCGCAGTCCGTCACGGGCGCCTACCCGGAGAATGGCTACTACTTTCTGGGCTTCAACCTGCGCGAAGGG
>JAAXUL010001170.1 GCA_013336035.1 Chloroflexales bacterium | reverse complement strand
TCCAGCGCGTGCAGACCGACCGCGCGCAGGAGGTCTACGCCAACGACGGCCAGCTGACGCTCGCGCTGCCGGCAGGCGGCCTGCCGGGCGCCGAGAGCTACCTCGTGGTGATGCCGACGGGCGCGGTGCCAGGCGCGCCGCCCGCCGGCATGGCCCTGGTGGGTGAGGCCTACGCCGTCACCGCGTCGGGGGCCGTCGCGACCCTCGAGCGCCCGGCGGCCCTGACCCTCTCGTACGACGGGGCGCTGGTCAGCGGCCCGCCGCCCGCCGGGCTGGCGCTCTACCGCTGGGACCCCGTCGGCGTGGCCTGGCAGCCCGTGGCGGGCCAGATCGACGCGGCGCAGCGCGCCGTCTCGGCCACGGTGACGGCCCTGGGTATCTACGGGCTGATGGCGCCCGCGGGCCCCTGGTCTGTGCCCGACCACCGTGTGTGGCTGCCGGCGACAGGCCGCTGAGCGTGTAATATCTCGCCGCCCTCTCCCTCTTGTCTTACGCAATAGATCAGCGCATCGGTGCCGGTGTAGAAGGAGGAGTGAGTATGCGTACAACGCGAGTGCTGGCGATGGTAATCGTGGCGCTGCTGCTGGCAGGCGGCAGCGTCCTCGCCCAGGGGGGCTTCAAGACCTACCTGCCGCAGGTGCAGTATCTGCCGACCCCGATCCCGACGGCGACGCCGCCGCCGCCCACCGCGACCCCGCCGCCGAGCGGCGAAGGCTACGACGGCTCCTGGGCGGGGACGACCTCGCAGAGCCGGCCGATCGGCTTCACGGTCGCGGGCAACGGGATCACGCAGACTGTGTTCGGCTACGACTTCCGCAGCTCGTGCGGGGTGAGCGGCACGATCACGGTGACCTTCGGTATTCCCAGCCCGATCAGCGACGACGCCTTCAGCGTCTCGTTCGATGACGCCGGGCCAAGCTCGCTCTCGTACGACCTCAGCGGCAGCTTCAGCTCGCCGAGCACAGCCAGCGGCGATCTGAGCCTCACCTACTCCCGATCATTCCCCTACACCTCGTGCTCGGCTACCGCCGACCTGACGTGGACGGCGACGCGCGGCGCGACGAGCGCCGCCCTTGCGCCCTCTATGGCCGTGCCCGAGCCGCCCTCGCTCACGCCGATCGCTGTGCGCAGAGAGTCTGCCCAGCAGTAGTCAGGAGGAGCCCCCATGAGACACCGCATCGTCGGCCTGAGCATCATCATCGCTATGGTGGCTCTATTTGGCGCCGCCGCCCCCGGCGCGGCCCGCGCCCAGACCGGCCAGCGCTGCTTCACCGAGACGAGCTTCTGCATCGAGGGGCGCATCCGCGAGTTCTGGGAGCAGAACGGCGGCCTGCCCGTCTTCGGGCTGCCCATCGGGCCCCAGGGCGAGGAGCAGATCGAGGGGCGCGCGCTCCAGACCCAGTGGTTCGAGCGCAACCGGCTCGAGCTGCACCCGGAGAGCCAGCGGCCGTATGATGTGCAGATCGGGCGCCTGGGCGCCGACCGGCTGGCCCAGCAGGGGCGCGACTGGTTCACCTTCCCGAAGAGCGAGGCCCGCGCCGACTGTCGCTTCTTCGCCGAGACCGGCCACAACGTCTGTGGCGCCATCCTGGCCGCGTGGCGCGCCCAGGGCCTCGACCTCGACGGGCAGCGCGGCGCGAGCGAGGCCGAGAGCCTGGCCCTGTTCGGCCTGCCCCTGAGCGATGAGCAGAGCGAGACGCTGGGCGACGGCAAGAGCTACAGCGTGCAGTGGTTCGAGCGGGGCCGCTTCGAGCTGCACCCCGAGAACCAGCCGCCCTACAATGTGCTGCTCGGGCTGCTCGGCAGCGAGGTGCGCGCGGCCCCCGCGCCGCAGCCCGCCCCTGCGCCGCAGCCCACCCCCGCCCCCGTGCTCTACGATGGCAGCTGGCAGGGCGAGAACGGCCAGAAGCGCGAGGTGAGCTTCACCGTGGCCGGCAACTCGATCACCTCGCTGACCTTCAAGCTAAAGTTTGGCGGCTGCAGCCTCGAGTCGACCACCGAGGGAGAGATCGCCATCCGCGACAATGCCTTCACCGCTTCGAGCAGCGACGAGCTGACCTACACGATGACGGGCACCTTCACCTCGCCGACGACCGCCGAGGGCACCCTTGAGGTACACTCGCGCCTCAGCGGCTGCGGCGGCGATATCAACACCGGCTGGCGCGCGACGAAGCAGTAGCGCCCGCCCTACGGCAGATAGGCCTGCACCATCCAGCGGAAGCCCTCGAGGTCCAGGTCGCCCGGGATGCGCAGGCGCGGCAGCGTGAAGGGATTGTCCTGGGGGCCATCGCTGATAGTGGTGGTGGCCGAGGTGTAGCCCGACTCGCCGGTGACGGCGATGATGGTATCGTTGAAGCGCCCGGAGGGGTAGCAGAAGCTGACCACTGGCGCGCCGATGGCGGCGGCGATCTCCGCGCCCGACTGGGCGACCTGGGCGCGGAGATCGTCGAGGCCGAGGGTGGTCAGATCGGGGTGGGTGAGGCTATGGGACCCGATCTCCATCCCGGCACTGCGCAGGGCGCGGATCTCGTCCCAGCCCATGTAGCCGGGCTGGCCCACGAAGCCGCTCACGATATAGAAGGTGGCGCTGTAGCCATACTGCTGGAGGATAGGCAGGGCCGTCGTGTAGGCGTCGAGGTAGCCGTCATCGAAGGTGAGGGCCACCGCGCGCGCCGGGCAGGGGCCCTCGCCGCGCATACAGGCGGCCATAGCGTCCATGCGGATGGCCTGGTAGCCCGCGGCGTGCAGCCAGTCGAGCTGGGCGCTGAACTGCTCGGGGGTGACCGAGAGA
>JAAXUL010001169.1 GCA_013336035.1 Chloroflexales bacterium | reverse complement strand
TGATATTGTAATATAGGACAACAGTAGTCGAAGGTCGTAACAGGTTCAACACCTGGATGATACCCGGCTTTAGCAGCCGTTTATCTGAGGTTCAGATAATCGCTCATGAGTCTGTGGATCACATATTGGCCTCCTTTGCCCAATGAAGGAGATACGCCGATGTACCAGGTCGAGAACTCAGAAAGTACTGTTCGCTCGCAAGAAGCGGGCCGGCCTCGCTCGCGGTGGTGGCGTCTGGTCAGCACCAATGTCCTCTTCCTCGGGCTGACGAGCCTATTCACCGACATCTCCTCGGAGATGGTCGCAACAGTCCTCCCCCTATACATCATCTTCACGCTCCACCTCTCGCCGCTACAGTATGGCTTCATCGACGGTCTGTACCAGGGAGCTGCCGTGCTCGCGCTCCTGGTCAGCGGGATCGCGGCCGATCGCTGGCAGCGCTACAAAGCCGTGGCCGCGGTCGGTTATGGGCTCTCGGCGATCTGCCGCCTTGGCCTGCTGCTCATCGGCACCTCGCTGGGCGCGATCGCGGCCCTGGTCATGGTCGATCGCACGGGCAAGGGCATACGCACCTCCCCGCGCGATACGCTGATAGCCCTGAGCACCCCGCCGAACCAGCTAGCCACGGCCCTGGGCGTCCACCGCGCGTTCGACACCGCCGGATCGATGCTTGGCCCGCTCGTCGCCTTCCTGCTGCTCAGCCTGGCCCCAGGCACATTTGACGCGATCTTTGTCGTCAGCTTCTGCTTCGCGCTGATTGGCGTTGGCATCCTCGCGCTCTTTGTCGAGCCTCGCCGCGCCGATCCCGCCACCGCGGCCCACCTCTGCCAGGCCAAACATCAGGTCGGCAAAGGGGCGCTACGCTGCGCGAGCTGTCGGCTTGCGCCGCACGTACTCCCGGGCGCCTCGCTGCGGGCCGCCATCGGGCTGCTGCGCCGACCGCGTTTCGCCATGGTGGTGGCCAGCGGAACCGCGCTCGGCCTGGCGACGCTGAGCGATGGCTTTATCTATCTTAACCTCCAGCGCCAGCTTGACCTGACGGTCGGCTTCTTCCCGCTGCTTTATGTGGTCACCTCCTTCATCTATATGCTGCTCGCCGTGCCCGCCGGACGCCTTGCCGATCTGTTTGGCCGCGGGCGCATGTTCCTCGCCGGCAATGCCCTGCTGATGATCGTCTACCTGCTGCTGCTGGTGCCCAACATCCCCTCGGCGGCGCTCTTCAGCAGCGTGCTGTTTCTCGGCGCCTATTACGCCGCCACCGACGGTGTGCTGGTAGCGCTTGCAAGCGCTATGCTCCCCGCGCGCCTGCGCGCAAGCGGCCTGGCGCTGCTCTCGACCGCCACCGGCATTGCGCGGCTCTGCGCCTCTGTTCTCTTCGGCATTCTCTGGATGTGGGTTGGCGCACAGGGAGCCCTGGTTTGCTTCTCGCTTGGCCTGCTGGCTACTACCCTCGTCACTGCGCTTTCGCTTCGCCTTGTGGAGCCAGGATCAAATGGCGTCTAACTTGCGTGTCCGCCTGTTCGTGCTGATCTGCGCGCTGTGCTTGATTGTAGCGGTCGGCTATGTGTGGTATCGAGCGAGGCAAGTCGCCGGGACGGCCACGGGCCCCGGATCGGCGGCGGGGGCGCTCCCCACCTCGGAGGGAGGAGCCTCGACAGCTGCAGAGGTAGCTGGAGCGCTCCCCGACAAGCCCTTCGTAGTATTCCGCAATAGCGTCCTCGGCAGCAGCTACGGCCTACTCGCCACGGTGCCCCTCGACAACCCCTCCGGGCCACGCACCCCAACCAACCTGAGCTGCGAGCGCCTCTACTTCGCGGCAGGCAGCGGGATCTGCCTGACGGCCAATCGTGATGTCATCACCACCTACCAGGCCTTTCTCTTCGACAGCTCGCTTCAGCTACGCTACAGCCTGCCACTGAAGGGGATACCCAGCCGAACGCGGGTCTCTCCGGATGGGCGCTACGCCTCGGTCACCGTCTTCGTCAGCGGACACTCGTATGCGCCTGGCACCTTCGCGACGCGCACCGAGATCTATCGCACCGCCGACGGCAGCCTGGACAGCGAGCTCGAGCAGTTCACCGTCGAGCGTGATGGCAAGATCTTCCGTGATGTCGACTTCAACTTCTGGGGGGTTACCTTCGCCAATGACAGTAACCGCTTTTATAGCACCCTTGCGACTGGCGGCAAGAACTACCTCATAGAAGGCGACCTTTCCGCGCACCACGCCCGCGTCATCCACGCCAACGTCGAGTGCCCCTCGCTCTCGCCGGACGGGAAGCGCATTGCCTTCAAGCGAATGACCGAGTCGGGATGGCGGATCTATGTTGTCGACCTGGAGACGGGAGCCGAGCACCCAACCAGCGAGACACACAGCATCGACGACCAGGTCGAGTGGCTCGACGACAGCCACCTCCTGTACGGCTTTGATGAAGACATCCTGGTGGTCCCCGCTGATGGCAGCGGCGCACCAGCCGTCTTTATCGCGGACGCCTCATCTCCTGCCGTGGTTCGCTGAATGAGATGAATAGGGCCTTGCGCTACCCGCAACGCTCCACGCCCGCCCCCCGTAGCGTGTCTCGCGCCCGTGAGTCTCAATGCGGTCTGCTCGCGTTGAGACTCGCGCCCCCCGCATCGAGACTCGCGCCCCTGAATCTCAATGCGGTCTGCTCGCGTTAAGACTCGCGCCCCCCCACATCGAGACTCGCGCCCCTGAATCTCAATGCGGTCTGCTCGCGTTAAGACTCGCGCCCCCCCACATCGAGACTCGCGCCCCTGAATCTCAATGCGGTCT
>JAAXUL010001168.1 GCA_013336035.1 Chloroflexales bacterium | reverse complement strand
CCACGTCCCCCTGCCCCACGCGCCGCGCGGCCCGGCCCGCGCCGACGTCCGCGCCGCGTGGGAGCAGCGCCTCGCCGCCGTGACCGCCGCCTTCACGCCTGACCTGGTGGTCCTCGCCGGCTTTATGCGCGTCCTCTCGCCGACCTTCCTGGACTGGTTCCCCGGGCGCGTGATCAACCAGCACCCCGCGCTCCTGCCCGACGACGGTGGCGAGACCTACACCACCAGCGGGGGCCTCGTCATCCCCGCCCTGCGGGGCGCCCACGTCGTCCCCGAGGCCGTCCGCCGCCAGCTGCCCATCACCGGCTGCACCATCCACCGCGTCACCCCCCGCGTCGACGACGGCCCCGTCCTCGCTCGCGCCGAGGTGCCCATCCTCCCCGACGACACCCCCGATAGCCTCCACGAGCGCATCAAGCTCGAGGAGCGCCGCCTGATCGTCGAGGTCGTCGCCGCGCTGGCCCGCGGCGCCTAGGGCCGGTCGTCCGACCTCACTCACGCCCGCGCAACAGCGCCACCAGCAGCACGAGCGAGGTGAGCAGCACCGCGATGACCCCAAGGCTCAGCAGCAGCGCGGGCAGGGGGCCCGTCCAGCCACCCACGCCTACGGCGATGGCGACCATGCCGATCGCGAGGATCAACGCCCCCAGGACGAGGGCCACGGCCATACGATTGGCGGCGCTGATCACCGCCCCCGTCAGGCGTCGCAGCTCGCGCTCCTCGGTCTGGATGCGCAGCTCGCCGTCGTTGAGCCGCTGGAGCAGGTCGCTCGCCTGGTGGGGCAGTTCGACGGCTACCTCGCCCAGGGCCCGGGCCCCGCGCAGGGCCTGGCCGCCAAGCTCAGCCGGAGCGAGCCCCTCGGCGATGGCCCGCTGGACGTAGGGCCTGGCGATGCCGAACACATCGAGCTGCGGGTCGAGCTGCTGGCCCACGCCCTCCATCATCACCAGGGCTTTGAGCAGCATCGCCAGAGGGCCGGGAATCCTGATCTGATGGCGGCTCAGCAGGGTCAGCAGATCGTTCACCGTCTCGCGGGCCGAGATATCGCGCAGGGGCCGGTCGACAAAGCCGTCGGTGAAGCGCTCGAGGTCGCGCCGCAGCTGCGGGCTCACGTCGCGCCGACTGATCAGGCCCAGGTGCTCGAGGGCGCGCAGGGCCGCGGGCGTGTCGTGGTCCACCACGGCCGCCAGCAGCAACAGCAGGGCCCGGGTCGTCTCGCGGTCGAGGCTGCCCACCTGGCCGAAGTCGACCACGCCAAGGACATTGCCCGACATAGCAAAGAAGTTGCCCGGGTGGGGGTCGCTGTGGAAGAAGCCGTAGCTAAAGATCTCGGACAGGATCAGCTGGAGGCAGTTGCGGGCCAGGGTGGGGGCGTCGATCCCGACGCTGGCCAGGGCCGCCAGATCGTTGACCTTCGGCCCATAGAGCCGCTCGCTCGTGAGCACGCGCGCGTCGCTGTACTCCCAGTAGATCTGGGGGATGTGGACGGTGGGGTTATCGGCGAAGAGGTGCCGGAAGCGGTCGGCGTTGCGCCCCTCGCGGTGGTAGTCAAGCTCGGCCCGCAGGGTGGCCGCGAACTCCCAGACCAGCTCGACCAAGTTATACTGGCGCCCGAAGGGCAGCCGCTCCTGGGCCAGGGCGGCCAGGTCAGCGAGGATGGCCAGGTCGGTGTTGATGCGTCCGGCGATATCGGGGCGCTGCACCTTGACAACGACCTGCTCGCCGCTGTAGAGCTTGGCGGCGTGGACCTGGCCGAGGGAGGCGGCGGCCAGCGGCTCGCAGCTAAACTCGGCGAACAGCTCGCCGACGGATCGGCCCAGGGCCTCCTCGATCGTGGCGACGGCGAGCTCGGCCGCGAAGGGCGGCACCGTGTCCTGGAGCTTGCCGAGCTCGTGGACGAAGTCCGCGGGTAGTAGGTCGGGCCTGGTGCTGAGGGCCTGGCCAAGCTTGACGAAGGTGGGGCCGAGGGCCACAAGGGCCTCGCGGAGGCGGGCCGCAGTACCCAGGGGCTCGGGGGGCGGCACCCGCATCACCATGCGCCGCGGCAGCGAGAGCAATGAGACCAGGCCGAGCTGGTTGACCAGGGCGCCAAAGCCGTGCCCCACCAGCACCTGGGCGATCTCGCGGTAGCGTCCGAGGTAGCGGGCCTGACGAACCAATGGCCACATGTGGGTATTGCTCGCTCTGCTCGCTCCGGTGAGCGCTCGCTCTGCTCGCTTCGGTGATGCCTGTCGGCGCCGTCGGGTATCACCCGGCGAGCGCAGCAAGCTATCACCCGGCCAGCGCAGCGAGTAGCGGAATCAGGCGCGGGAGGAAGATCACACAGCCGACGATCACGCTTGCGATGGCGCAGAGCAGCACAGTGCCGGCGGCGACGTCCTTAGCGACTTTGGCGAGCGGGTGGCGGGCGATGGTGACCAGGTCAACGGCGGCCTCGACAGCTGTGTTGACGCCCTCGGCGGCCAGCACCAGGGTGATCGTCAGCAGCAGCGCGGCCCACTCCCAGCGCTCGACGCGCAGCACCGCCGCCAGGGCCACGGCGCAGGCGCCCACCAGGCAGTGAATCTGGGCATTGCGCTGGGTGCTCAGCAGATACCAGATGCCATGGAAGGCGTAGCGGAACGCTGCCACCAGCTTGCACAGCCTGTAGTCTACCCGCTGGGGCTGGGTGAGCCCGTCTGTCTGGTCTAGATTGTGCTTGATCTCGCGCGCCATCGCGACACGATTATACACGAGAAGCGGCACCCCCCTCGTCCGCTGCGCAGTCGAGGGGGGCCGAGGGCGAGGGGAT
>JAAXUL010000368.1 GCA_013336035.1 Chloroflexales bacterium | reverse complement strand
CACAAATATGACATATCCACGCGCATCAGTTGGTAAGGTACGGCGGGGTGGGCGAAAAAAGACGGAGCAGGCCGAAGCGCTGCGCCGTAGTGCACACCCTGGGTTATCCGGGAGCACCCCTGGGGGGGCGTCCTCCTCACGAGGGCGGAGTATACCGCGGGCCGCCCCATCTGTCAAGCACCATTGCGGGCCTTCCTCAGGTTAAGCCAAGGAAGGCCCGCACGGCCCGCTCGAAGCTGCGGGGGCGCTCGTCCATAGGGTTATGCATCGCGCCGAGGATCTGGACGTAGCGGGCGCCGGGGATCAGCCGGGCCAGCCGGCGCGAGTTAGCCGTCGGGACAAGGCTATCGAACTGACCTGAGACGACCAGGGTAGGCGCCACAATCAGGGCCAGGCGGTGGCCGGCCTGGGTCGCGAAGAGCGAGCGGTAGATCCGATACAGGCCCTCGGGCTCGAAGCGGGCCATATAGGACGAGCGGCGCAGCCACGGGCGGATCCAGCCGCCGCCGTGCTCGTGGGGGACCAGCGTGCTGATCGGCCGGATCTGGCGTCCGACCAGCTGGGTGAGGCGCAGGATGCCCCAGCCGAAGGTGGGGATGAGGTAGATCCGGGCGTAGATCGGCATCAGGTGGGCGTCGATGGCGGCATCCACGAGCACCAGGCGCCAGACTAGCGTGGGGCGGCGTAGGGCCAGCTCGGCCGCTACGGCGCCGCCCATCGAGTGGCCCATCAGCACGATCTCGCGCAGTCCCAGCTCGTCGCAGAAGGCGCCCACGGCATCGGCGAGGCCGTCGATCGTGTCGGCGTGGCCGATGGGCGAGTCGCCGTGGCCCGGGAAGTCGAGGGCGAAGCAGCGATGGTCACGGCCCATGCCGCGCAGCGTGCTCCACCACAGCTCTTTGAAGGCGCCCCAGCCGTGGAGCATGACGACCGGGGGGCCGGACTCGCCGGCCCGCAGGTAGCTCATGTTCAGGGCCTCGTGGCGACAGGTCAGGATCGGCGCGGGCTCGGCGCTCGGGCCGGCTTGCTCGTTGCGTATGCGTGGGGGGGGCATGGCTCTATTATACCTCACGCGCCGTCGCGGGCACATTTCCTGTGAATATCCACACATACATATTGCAAAGTCTCGACAAAGTGGGTACAATAGTGAGGCAACGCGCAAATTATACCGCAAGCTTACCCGAGCCGAAGGTCCGGGCGCTGTGCCGAAGGCAAGCGAGCAGACCAACGACCCCAGGAAAGGCTGTGCTCAATGTCCGTCCAACTTACACTTTGCAGACTCTGCGCACGCAGCCGACCGGAGTTCCTGCGCGCGCTCGCCAAGCTCACCGCCACCTACCCCAACGACCTGATCATCGAGGAGCTCGAGTGCATCGCCGCCTGCGACGATGTGCCGGCGATAATGCTAGAGACTAGCTACTACCCCCAGGTTAGCCCCGGCGAGCTGATCGCCCTGGTGCATCAGCGGCTGGGCGAGCCTGTGAACGCCAACGAGCCGTAAAACCTTTCCGCAGCTTGCCCCGCACAGGGACAGTGGGCCCCACTTGTGGGCGCTCAGACTCAAAATGGGGGACCACGGTCCCCCATTTTGCATAGTATGTCACGCCTACGCCGGGCCGATCAGCTTCGCGGCGATGGCGGCAGAGGCAAGCACGCCGGGCAGCCCGGCGCCGGGGTGGGTGCCGCCGCCGACGAGGTAGAGGTTGTCGAACTCCTCGGAGCGATTGTGAGGTCGGAACCAGGCCGACTGGGTGAGCAGGGGCTGCATGTTGAAGGCCGCGCCCTGGTAGTTGTTCAGGGTGTTCTGGTAGTAGCGCGGGTCGACCATGTGCTCGACCACGATGTGCTTGCTGAGGCCCGGCATATAGTTCTGCTCGAGGAAGCCCACGATCGCGTCGCGGTAGGGCCGGGCGGCCTTCGACCAGTCGGTGCGCGAGCTGAGGTTAGGCACCGGCGAGAGGATGTAGAGGGCCTCGCCGCCCTTAGGCGCCAGGCTCGGGTCCACGTGCGAGGGCCGATAGAGGTAGAGCGAGAAGTCGCGAGACAGGCGGCGCCGGTTGAAGATGTCGTTGAGCAGGCCCTTGTAGCGCTTGCCCAGGATGACATTGTGCTGGACCAGGTCGCCATCGTCGTAGCGCCGGTCGAGGCCCAGGTAGATCACGACCAGCGACATGCTGTACTTCTTGCGGCGCAGCTTCGCGTCGGTGTAGATCTTGCGGTGGTGCGGGGCGACCAGCTTGTGGTAGGTGTAGGCGGAATCGGCGTTTGAGATCACCGTGTCGGCGCGGCGGACCTGGCCGTCGGCCATGCGCACGCCCGCCGCCTTGCGACCCTCGACCAGGATCTCGGCCACCTCGGCGTTCAGCTCCAGGGTGCCGCCCAGCTCGACAAAGAGCTTGGCCATCGCCGCCACGATCGCGCCGGTGCCGCCGACCGCGTGGTGGACGCCCCACTCGCGCTCGAGGTAGTCGACCATGGCGTAGATCGACGAGGCGTCGAAGGGGTTGCCGCCGATAAACAGGGGGTGGAACGAGAAGCAGCGCCGCAGGAAGTCGTCCTTGATGAAGCCTGACACATAGCGGTAGGTGCTGATGTACGACTTCAGGCGCACCAGGTCGGGCGCCACCTTGAGCATATCGGTGAAGTTCAAGAAGGGCTGCTCGGCTAGCTCGACGAAGCCCTTCTCGAAGATCGGCTTGGTCGAGGCCATAAAGCGCTTGTAGCCCTCGACATCGCCCGGGCTGCGCTCGCGGATCTGCCTGACCAGATCATCCTCGTTCGAGCTGTACTCGAAGTAGCGCCCATTATGGTCAAAGATACGGTAGTAGGGCTGGCACTCCTCAAGCGTGAAGTAGTCCTCCCGGCGGCGGCCGGCGACACGCCAGAGCTCATCGAACATAAAGGGGGCGGTGACGATGGTGGGGCCGCTGTCGAAGGTGTAGCCCCGGGTCTTGTAGGTGTAGGCCTTGCCGCCGGGCTTGTCGCGCTTCTCGAGCATGGTGACGTGGTGGCCGATGGCGGCCAGCCTGATGCCGGCCGCGAGGCCGCCCAGGCCGCCGCCGATGATGATGATCTGCCTTCGCATAGTCTCTTCACGGTCTAGGGGCACGCCGCGGCGCGGTGCGACGTGCACCGCAAAATCAGGTCCGAAGTGGGGTGCCCTTCCGATCATACCCCCCTTGCGCGATCCGCGCCAGGGGGAGATCGGCACCGATGATGAAGAGACAGCAACCCCAGGGCGCCGGCTCAGGAACCCTGGGTGTGCCGCCCGAGCCGATCAAGAGCTGCCTGCCGTGCTTCAGCTGTGACCCAGCCACTGTTCAGCGCTGACGGTAGCCAGTTGATCTTCTCCAGATCCTGCCAATCCTCATCAAGCACCACCGCGTCATCGTAGCGCACCTGGCCGTCATACAGATCAAAGACATAGGCCGGGCTAACGATATACAGCACCAGGCATGGCCTATCGGTGTCGTTGACGATCTGGAAGTATGTGCCCGGCCGGGTAATGACCGCCTGGCGCCCGGCTAAGTGCAGCTTGTAGGGCTCGCTGCTCTCGGTGTCCTTCATAACGATATCGATCTGGCCCTCAAGTACGAAGGTAACCTGCGTGACCTGCGGCATCACGTGGATCTTCGAGCTTATGTATGGATTGATCACACCGGCCGAGAGGCTGAAGCCGTCGAGGAGATCCCACGGCAACCCGCTCGTACTATCTTTGGTATTGAGGAACGGATAGACGATCGTACCATCCGGCACGGGAAAGCCGCCACTGATCATGAAAATGCGTCTCATCATGATTCTCCTGGCGCGAGATACCATCCACTCTCAGCGTATCAGAGTGTATGAAACGTGGTCAGACGAACGTCGAATCATCAGGGGTCCAGGGAGGCGCGCTGACCGCCAGGAACTCGAGGGTCTCAGGTCCGTCGTTGAAGATCTCGTGCCGCTCGTGCGGCTCGATCAGACATGCCTGCCCTGGGCGAAGCATAAATTCCTTGGCGCCAATGATGATCCGTGCGGTGCCGTGCAGGATGAAGTATGTCTCCTCGGAGGCCTGGTGATAATGACGCGCCGATAATCTCCCCGGAGGAAGCACGATGAGCGCAAGGCTATGCCTCTTCGTCCCGCCGAGCTCAGGCGGCTCCCCAATCATCTCGTAGATGATCTCACCATCTGAGTTCCTGACCGGCGTTTTGATATCTCCCTTGCTGATGATGCGCATCGCTCTTAACCTCCTTCGTTCACGTAGTTAAGCCTGGCTCACCAGGCCCTCCTCGGCAATATAAGGCCGCGGTCACCTCTTCTTGCTGCCCACAGCCCGGCCCTCAGCTTGTGGTACGATCCTTGCAAGGATCTGCATTAGAATAAGTGAACAATCGGTTATGGCCAATATTCGCCGTAGAGAATGAGATACGAATCATCTGCCTCACTGACGGCGATACGATCTCATCTGAGGAGCATAACAATGTTCGAGACGCACAACCACCACATGGAGCTCGAGCGCACCCACCCGAGCGGCGCAGAGGAGTGGTTCTGCCCGACCTGTGGGCGGCGATTCTTAATGCAGTGGCCGCCAAACTATAAGAAGATCGTGCTCGAGCCAGGGGACGAGATGGCGACGCACTCTGGTGGAAAAGGCGGCCTGCAGATGGGGGCGGCCGAGGTGATGCCGGCGGACGAAGGGCTACAGCTGGACCAACCGGTTCTAGGCGATGCCGACATGCCCGACAGTCATCCCACTGAGCCGCCGCCCTGGCTGAAGTGGCTGGATGAGTATGATTCTCAGGAATGACAGAAGACGCTTTAGTCCCGATGCTAGCAACGATGCACCCGCTTAGGAACGCAGGTTAGGAAGCACGCCTGCTTTGAAGCGCAAGGCGGCCGCTTTGAAGCGCAAGGCGCCTGCTTTGAAGCGCAAGGCGACCGCTTTGCACTTCACGCGCCGTATTCGACAAGAATCGCCGCACAGCGGCCATCAGTCGCCCGCTCTCACAGCGCTGCTGCAACGTCAAAGGTATGCGCGGGCTGTAGCATAGAATTCGGTACGAGCGGCTCAGTAGACGTACACCAGCTCGCCCTGCAGGTTGGTCGTGGCGTGGTAGGGCGGTGAGCCCGCGTCGGTGCTGAGCTCGAGGTCGGCCTCCAGACGATATAGGCCAGGCGGCGGTGTACGCGCATACGTCCCGATGCTCAGGTCGGCCTTGCCCTCAATCACGCCGCGGGCCTCGCAGACGACCAGGCGCGCCCCGTCGCCCAAATGCTTGGCGCGAACGATCACGGCAAAGCGCTGGGGCCGTTCGCCTGCCGCAAATAGCTCAGCCAGGTCAAGATCTAGCTGCAATCGGTAGACCTCGCGACAGGATACGAAGCGCTGCGGTCCGTTCCCCGGTCCCCCCACTAGGGCCACGTGGCGCAAGCGCGGCGCCGGCCCGGGAAGAGGCTCAGCCGCGGCGGCAAATGGGGCCTTCGCAGCCAGCCCAGCCGCCGATACAACCTCGCCAGGCGCCGAGGCCTTCGCGACCGGCACTGAGGCCTCGCTCGCAGAGATGTTCAGCCGGCCGCGCTCGACGATCAGGCGCAGCAGCTTCTCGGCGTCCCAACCCTGCCACTGGTCCGGCTTCCGATCCGGCTTCTTCTCATCGCCGTCCTCAGGCGGCGTATACGACACGCGGGTGCGCGACACGCTGTTGTCGGCGTTGAGGTACAGGGTGATTGCGAAGGTGGCGTGGCGGTGCGGGCCGCTCACCTCGTCGATCAGCAGCTCGGCTGGGATCTCCTCATCCATGCTCTCAGGCCCGCCGAGCGCGCCCAGGAACTCCTCGACCCCCGGCTCGCCCGCCTGGCGCCCGGCATGGGTGCGGGGCTGAGCAGGACGCGTGCGCTTACTTGCCATTGCTTTTCCCTCCTCAGGTTATAGATGCTGTGCAGGTACGGCACGACCGGTAGCGATGTCTCAGGTATGAGGTCTAATGTACTTCTGCAGGATATTCGTAAATGGACCCTCACCCCCGGTTCCTCTCCTCACAAGCAGGGAAAGAAGAGCAACCCGGCACCGTTGCCGGGCACGATTGGTCGCCGTGAGGTTGTCCCCCAGCTCCCGTACATGGGAGCTGGGGCAAGATCTCCGCCGCTCACACTCCGCGGCCCCGCCAGTTCATAGATTGGCGGGGCCGGTTAGAGAAGACTACACTGGCACAGATGGTATTAGACCGCCCTACATATAGAGCGCTAGTACACCTGGACCAGAGGCCCTTCGGTAAAGGCCAGCAGCCTGCCGACAGTAACTCCACCGAGCACGAGGCTCAGATCCACGGCGGCCGAAATCTTATAGAGGCCCGCAACCCTGGGGCTAGGAGGAGGAGGCAGGGAAGGTATGGTTGTGGCGACTACATACTCCACCGCGTTGGAGGTGGCGTTGAAAGTTCCAGATTGGGTCCCGAACGGGACCTGAGCAAGCACGCCGTCCATCCCGCCGCCCAAGCCCTCATAGTAGAAATTTACACTGCCGGTGTAGTTATTTCCTACAATGAAGCCCGTGCCCCCACCAATGCGGAACCTCAGCGTTACCGTGAAGGGAGCGGACGGATCGATAATTTCGCCGGGAAGCGGCGCGGTAACGCTCGGGACCTGCGAGATCACAAGCTCGTACGCATCGATGCCATAGGCGGTTCCCATGGAGATCGCATCCACCACCTTCTGGGTGGGAGTCGGATCAGCGACCGTATACCTGATTGCTGGCTGACCTGCCATGACCATGCTCCTTCTTTACGAACTATCATTGTCCCTCGCGCTATGCCGCTCTTGGAGGGGCCCGTCTCGTCGATCGGCACAGACGCATCGTAGCCTGCCCCGCTTAAGCGGCTCTGTCTCTACGATTATTTGTAGAAGATCTTAGATTAAGGCTGTGTACGGGGGTGAAGGGTCAAGGCAGGGGGTCGAGGGCGGGTGGGGCCGGCGCTTAAGGGGCGGTTATTCTGCGCTTAATACGCTCACCCGCCCTCGCGGCGCCAGGCGCCGAGGTTGGCGAAGACGGGGGCGCTGAGGCGCACGGCGCTGCTGCCGCCGGGGTCGCCGCCGGTGTGCACGCCGACCACGTAGCGCCGGCCGTCCTGGAGCCGCCACAGCGGGGCGCCGCTCTCGCCGCCCAGGGTGGCCACAGGGTACTCGAGGGTGCGCGCGGTGACCTGCTCGATCTACCGGTGACCGGGAGGGGCGCGGGGAGTGCAGGCCCTCCCCGAGAAAAACCATCCCGCGCAACCAGGGTGGTGGGGCACCCAAACGCTGGCACCAGTGCCCAAGATCAGATACACTTTAGACAAAGACACACAGGCGAGGAGGCGAGGATGACAGGAAGCGAGGCACTGCAGTCCGTCCAATTTGTGACGGTGAAGGGCAAGCGATTGGCCATCCTAAGCGCGGACGACTGGGAAGCGCTAATTGAGTGGCTGGAAACCCTGGAGGATGTGGCCATCGCCAAGGAAGCGTTTGCCCAATTGAAAGCTGCGGGCGGAGACCGCAGCA
>JAAXUL010000367.1 GCA_013336035.1 Chloroflexales bacterium | reverse complement strand
GATGAGGAGGTTGTCGGGGCCTTTCGCGAGCGGCGGCCCACCGACGAGGCGCTCGTGGCCGCGCTGGCCTGGGCGAGCCTGACCGCGGCGCGCCGGGTCGGCACCTGGCTCGCTCTGCAAGCTGTGCCCGAGGCTGTCGGCGCGGCGGGGCCGGCCGGCGCAGCGAGCCCCGCCATCCCCTGAGGGATGGCGGTCACGGCCGAGGGGAGGACCAGCAAGGCGGTCTTTGGGCGCAGCGAGCCCCGCCATCCTCTGAGGGATGGCGGGGCTTAGAGTGGCCCGGGCCAGGGACGGTGTAGCGTCAGACAGTGCGGCGAGCGGGCCCGCCGACCACCTCGGGCGAAGAGATCTGGGTCTGATCCATCAGCGAGCCGGGCAGGAAGAGCCAGGTGGCGACGATCAGGGCGAACAGCAGGATAGCGATGATCAGCTCCATCGGAACCTCCGCAGTTGTCAGATAGGCGACGCTACAGGTACCTTCCGGTCTAGATCTGGTAGGCGCTCTCGCCGTGCTGGCTGCTGTCGAGACCGCGGGCCTCCTCCTCGGGGGTGACGCGGATGCCGACGACCAGGTTAATGACCTTGAGCAGGACGAAGGTGATGACCGCGGCGTAGATGGCGACCACCGCCACGGCGATGAACTGGGTGAGCAGCTGGCCAGGGTTGCCGTAGAGCAGCCCGTCGTTGCCGGCCGAGTTGATGGTCTTGGTGGCGAAGACGCCGGTGGCGAGGGCCCCGATGATCCCGCCCACGCCGTGGACGCCGAACACATCCAGGGCGTCATCGACCCGGCCGCGCACCAGCACCTCGACCGCCAGGAAGCAGCCGATGCCGGCCAGGAAGCCGATGATCAGCGAGGCCATCGGGGTCACGAAGCCTGCGGCCGGGGTGATGCCGACCAGGCCGGCCACCGCGCCCGCGGCCGCGCCGAGCACGCTGGGCCGCTTGTGGCGCACCCAGCTGGCCGTCATCCAGGCCAGGGCCGCCATCGAGGCGGCCAGGTGCGTGTTCACGAAGGCCGAGACCGCCAGCGTGCCCGAGCTAAGCGAGCTGCCGGCGTTGAAGCCGAACCAGCCGAACCAGAGCAGGGCCGTGCCCAGGATGGTGTAGGTGGCGTTGTGGGGCTCCATGGTCTCGGTGCCGTAGCCCACGCGCTTGCCCAGCACCAGGGCGCAGACCAGGGCCGAGACGCCCGAGGTGATGTGGACCACGGTGCCGCCGGCGAAGTCGAGCGCGCCCATGCCGCGGATCCAGCCGCCCACGGCCCAGACCCAGTGGGCGACGGGGGCGTAGACCAGCAGCAGCCAGAGCCCGGAGAAGATGATGAAGGCCTTGAAGCGCTTGCGCTCGGCGAAGGCGCCCGAGATCAGGGCCGGGGTGATCACAGCGAACATCATCTGGTAGATCATGAAGGCCTGGTGGGGGATGGTGCCGGCATAGTCGGCGTTGGGCTCGAGGCCGACGCCGCTGAGGCCGAGCCAGTCGAGCCCGCCGATGAAGCCGCCGATGCTAGGGCCGAAGGCCAGGCTGTAGCCAATGATAGCCCAGAGCACGCTGACGAAGGCCAGCATGAAGAAGCTATGCATGATCGTCGAGAGGGCGTTCTTCTGGCGCACGAGGCCGCCGTAAAAAAAGCCGAGGGCCGGGGTCATGAGCATTACGAGGGCACTTGAGACTAGGATCCAGGCGGTGTCGGCTCCGTTGATCGCCTCCAAGACTTGCTCCTTCTTCGCTTCAACCAGAATGGTGGACATGCAAAAAGCCTTCACGCGTAATAAAGAACACGTGAAGGCTTCGTCGCCAGAACAGCATTGATTGTATGAGGCGGATGAGCCTACTGCTCAACCGCGAATGTTTTGCCTGTCAAACTATACTAATGTGTATTGGTACCTTGCGGCCCAGATGCCATTGGCTCAAACGTTGAGCCTGTGGTGCCCAGCAGCTGCTTGGTATCACCCAAACACATTAGGTCAGTACAGACGGCTCCCTGAGTATAGGTTAAGCCGCCGTTATGGGCTACAGTCAATCGATCCAGTGTCGCGGTGCCGCTGCTTGGATCATCTGTACAAGTGCCGGGGTTGAGGGAGGGCTACGCCGGCGGGCCGCCGTCCTGCAGGGCGGCGAGCACGGCGGCCCGGCCGACCATACCCACGAGGTGGCCGGCCGCGTCCACGACCGGCAGGCGCTTGACCTTGTGCTCCATCATGAGCCGGATCGTCTCGGCTGTGGGCGTCTCGGGCGTGACGGTGATCACCGGGCTGGTCATAATCTCGGCGGCGGTGCGCCCTTTTGCGGCCACCTCGAGCTCTTCCGGGCGCGCCCCGCCGCCAAGCCAGGCGGCCAGGCGCTTGAGGGCGCCGGCCTGCACCCGGCGGGCGGCTCGCCGCAGCACATCGCCGTCGGTGATGATGCCGGCCACGCGCTGCTCGTCGTCCAGCACGACGACGCGCCGCTTCTCGCTCTCGAGCAGCAGGTCGAGGGTCTCGGCCAGGGGCGTAGCGCGGTGGACAGCCGGCACATCGGTGATCATCAGATCGCTGACGGTGGCGGGGGCGCCAGCGGGCAGGCGCAGCGGCTCGCTGGGGCGCTGGCGCAGGCCCTCGGCCACTGTCTTGAGCAGGTCGTAGCGGCTGACCATGCCGACCAGCCGGCCCGCGGCGTCCACCACGGGCATGCGCTTGAGATCGCGGCTGGCCATGGCCGCGGCTGCCTGGCCGAGGGGCGTGCTCACGGGGAGCGTCGCCGGCTCGGGGGTCATCAGGTCGGCGGCGCGCCGGGGCTGCCCGGCGAGCGACTCGACCTGGGCGGCGCGCTCGGCGAGTGGGAGCAGATGCTGGAGCCGCAACGGCAGGCTGGTCGCCCCGCGGCGCAGCAGGTCGCCGTCGGTGATGATCCCCAGCACGGTGCCGTCCTGGGTCACCACCGGCAGGGCGCGCAGGGCCCGCTCGATCAGCAGGGCCACGACCTCGGCTACGGGCGCGTCGGGGCCCACGCTGGCCGGGTTGCGGGTCATGACCTCGGCCACGGTGAGATGGCGGGGGAAGGGCCCGCCCTCGCGGTGGCTATACTTGACCACCTGCACCGGGGTGACGGCGATCAGCCCCTCGGCCACCAGCTCGCCCAGGGCCGGCAGCACCAGGCGCACCCGGTCCTCGCGGTCGATAAAGGTGATCACGAGCGGGAGGTGGCCGGTGATCTCGACGGCCAGGTCGCTGTGGATCACGCCGTGGACGCCGTAGCCGCCGACGCCGCGCAGCACGGTGGCCCCCGGGCAGCCGGCCGCCCGCAGGGCCTCGAGCACCTGGCCGGCCACCGAGTGGCCACGGTGGCTATCGCCCTCGTCGAGATAGATCCAGACCTGCTGGGTTGGGCTGATGTCCATAAGATCCTCGCTAGCCACCGATCAGGCGCACCAGGCCGGCGCCGAGGAACACCGCCACGAGCCCCAGGCCGACGCTGGCCCCAACGTAGAGCCCGGCCGCCACCAGGTTGCCGCCGGTGATCAGGCTGTAGGTCTCGTAGCCGAAGGACGAGAAGGTCGTGAAGCCGCCAAGCAGGCCGGTGACGAGCAGTAGCCGCAGTGGTTCGCTGAGCGGGAGGCGTGTGGCGGCAAGGGTGAGCAGGGCGCCGATCACCAGGCAGCCGAGCAGGTTGATGATCAGTGTGCCATAGGGGAAGGCGGTGCCGAGGCGCTGGGCGGCCCAGAGGGCCAGGCCGTAGCGCAGGTTGGCGCCCACGGCCGCGCCCACAGCCACGGCGAGGATGTTCAGCATCGGGCGTCTCCGGTCTGCTCGTCTGCCGGGCATAGTACGCTACCTCAGGCCAGATCGACGATAATCTCGCGCGCGCGCAGCTCGTCCACTATAGGGGCGGGCACGCTGGTATCGGTGATGACCCGGTCGATCTCGTGGGGCAGCGCGAACACGCCAAAGGCCACCCCGCCGAACTTGCTCGCGTCGACGATGCCGACCACTATGCGCGACGAGCTGACCATACGTTGCTTGAGCTGGGCCTCGTCGAGGTCGGCCTCCATCATGCCGTCGTGGGGCGTCATGGCGCGGGCGCCGAAGAACCCGATGTCGATGCGCAGGCGCTGGGTCAGGTCGGTGCTCAGGCTGCCGACCAGCGAGCTCGAGCGGCGGCGCATGATCCCGCCGACGACGATCGTGGTGATCCCCTCGCAGAAGTTCAGCTCGAGGGCTGTGTAGAGGCCGTTCGTGATCACGATCAGGCCCTCGCGGTCTTTGATCAGACGCGCTACCTGGAGTGCGGTAGTGCTGCCGTCGAGGAAGATGCGCTGCCCCGACCGGACCAGGCTGGCCGCCGCCTGGGCGATGCGGCGCTTCTCCTCGAGGCGCTCCTGCTCGCGCGCCGCGAAGTAGAGCTCGAGCCGGCCCCGCCCCGAGACCACCGCCCCGCCGTGGACCCGCGTCAGTACCCCCTGCGCCTCGAGGACGTCGAGGTCTTTGCGCACTGTCACCTCGGAGACGCCGAGCATCTGGCTTAGCTCGACGACCGAGCTGCGGTCGCGGGCGCTCAGGTAGGCTAGGATCTGCTCGCGCCGCCGCTCGAGCGACATGCTGTGGTCGGTCTGGGCCATGCTCGCCTTCTCCCTGGGACGCTCACTGCAAGCGCGCCCAGGCAGACTGTACCAGAAGCGTGTGGCGAGTTCAAGCGAAAAAAAGAGAATCGGAATTATATCGCCTGGATCTGCCTCTCGTGCGCCAGAACCGTAAGCGAAACGCTCGGGTAGGCGCGTGTTTCTTTCGTTCTGGTTTTGAATATCGCACTCTGGCTATTGACAGCCTTTCGAAATAGTGATAAATTTGCTCCGAAGCCATTTCATCCCCTGAACTTCTCAGCTTTCTGGAACCCAGAGCTCGCCACGCCACGCCCACGAAGGGGGGCCTCGCGACACAGACGGCCCACACGTTCTCGCCACCCGCCGCCGTGCCCCCAGTAGGGTGTCTGACCACCTGCGCCAGAGCGTAGAACGGAGAGTGACTTATGACGACCGATGTCACACGCTTTCAGTACGTGACCTACGGCTGGGATGACGCGTACGCCGCGCAGCTCGATCCGGTCGCGCGGCTGGTGTACCGCTCGAACCTACTGGGCGCCGACATCCGCATCACCAACACCGGCGGCGGCAACACCTCGTCGAAGCTGCCAGAGCTCGACCCGCTCTCCGGCGAGGAGGTCGAGGTCCTGTGGGTCAAGGGCTCGGGCGGCGACCTGCGCACCGCCAAGCGCGAGAACTTCTCGTCGCTCTATATGGACAAGCTGCGCGGGCTGCAGCACCTCTGGTACGAGACAGCCGAGCGCGGCCCCAAGACGCCGATCGAGGACGCGATGGTGGGGCTCTACAACCACACCACCTTCAACCTGAACCCGCGCCCCTCGTCGATCGACACGGCGCTGCACGGCTTTGTGCCCTACCGGCACGTGGACCACATGCACCCGAACGCCGTGATCGGCGTCGCCGCCGCCCGCGCCTCCGAGCGGCTGACCCGCGAGATCTATGGCGACGATCTGGTCTGGATGCCCTGGCAGCGCCCCGGCTTCGACCTGGGGCTCAAGCTAGAGGAGATCTGCCACCAGCACCCCCGGGCGAAGGGCGTGATCCTGGGCGGCCACGGCCTGATCAACTGGGCCGATGACGACAAGGCCTGCTACGAGCTGACCCTCGAGCTGACCGAGCGCGCCGCCCGCTATATCGAGGCCCGCGATAAGGGCGCGGCGACCTTCGGCGGCCAGAGGTACCAGGCCCTCGACGAGGACCGTCGCCACGCTATCCTCGCCAGTATTCTGCCCTGGCTGCGCGGCCAGGTGAGCCAGCAGCGCCGCATGGTTGGCACCGTGCAAGAGGACGAGGCCATCCTGCGCTTTGTGAACAGCTATGACGCGCCCCGCCTGGCCGAGCTGGGCACGAGCTGCCCCGACCACTTCCTGCGCACCAAGATCAAGCCGCTCTATGTGGACTGGAACCCCCAGGCCGAGGAGGTGGACGCGCTCAGGCCGAAGCTGGTCGCTGGGCTGGCCCAGTACCGCCAGGACTACGCGGCCTACTACGAGCGCCACAAGCACCCCAACTCGCCCGCGATGCGCGACCCTAACCCGACCGTGATCCTTATCCCTGGCTTTGGCATGATCACCTGGGGCAAAGACAAGAGTGAGTCGCGGGTCACCGCCGAGTTCTACAACTGCGCGATCGAGGTGATGCGGGGCGCCGAGGCGATCGACGAGTACACCGCGCTGCCCCCGCAGGAGGCCTTCGATATCGAGTACTGGCTGCTCGAGGAGGCCAAGCTCCAGCGCATGCCGCCCGAGAAGGAGCTGGCGCGCCAGATCATCGCGGTGATCGGCGCCGGCAGCGGCATCGGCCGCGAGGTGGCCATGCGCCTGGTCGCCGAGGGCGCCCACGTGGTCTGCATCGATAGGGACGGGGCGGCGGCCACCGAGACGGCGATGGCTATCACCGACAAATATGGCGTCGGCGTCGGCGTGGCGGGCAGCGGCTTCTCGGGCTGCGGCCCGGCGATCGGGCTCCACGCCGACATAACCCAGCGCGCGAGCCTGCGGGTGATGCTGGCGCACGCGGCCCTGGCCTACGGCGGCCTCGACGCGGTCGCGGTGACGGCCGGCATCTTCGTCGCGCCTGATACGGCGGGCCGCATCCGCGACGATCAGTGGGAGCAAACCTTCGCGGTCAATGTCATCGGCCTGTACCTGGTCGCCGACGAGGCGGCCCATATCTGGAAGGCCCAGAGTCTGCCGGCCAACCTGGTGCTGACCACCTCGGTCAACGCGGTGGTGGCCAAGAAGGGCAGCCTGGCCTACGATACGAGCAAGGCGGCGGCCAACCACCTGGTGCGCGAGCTGGCGGTCGAGCTGGCCCCGCTGGTGCGCGTGAATGGTGTGGCGCCGGCCACGGTGGTGCAGGGCAGCGCCATGTTCCCGCGCGAGCGCGTGATCGCCTCGCTGGCGAAGTACAATCTCGCCTATAGCGATGATGATTCCAGCGAGGCCCTGACGCAGCGGCTGGCCCAGTTCTACGCCGACCGCACGCTGCTCAAGCGCCCGATCACCTCCGCCGACCAGGCCGAGGCGATCTTCCTGCTGCTCAGCGGCCGCCTGCGCCAGACCACCGGCCAGATCCTGAGCGTTGACGGCGGCCTGCACGAGGCCTTTCTGCGCTAGGCAAGGCTTCGCTGCGCGAGCGCTTGCGTTACCATCTGGGGAGGCGTGGAGGGCCTGGCCCTCCACAACATCCACCCTTGCGGGGCCTGCGGCCCCGCACCCCCTGCCGCGGGCAGCGGCGAAGACCGTACCTCGGGTACGAGAAAGAACATCGTATGGCCCTCGACCAACCCTATCCCGACCTGGACGAGCTGCTGACCAACATTGGCGAGGCCGGGCTGCGCGCGGCCGGCATCAACGCCAGCGAGGGCGCGGCGGGCAATATCTCGCTCTACATCGGCTGGCCCATAGAGGTGCGTCGCCGCTTCCCCCTGGCCGAGCCCTTC
>JAAXUL010001167.1 GCA_013336035.1 Chloroflexales bacterium | reverse complement strand
CGCGACCTGAACCGCGAGCAGGGCCGCACGATCGTCGTCGTCACCCACGACCCCGAGATCGGGCGCCACATGGACCGCGTGATCGGCCTGCGCGACGGCCGCCTCGCCGAGAATATCCTCGGCGAGTACTACGGCGCCGAGATCTTCGCGCGCATCGAGCGCAGCAGAGAGCCCGTGCTCGTGCCTGTGCGGCACTAGCGGGGGGCCTTCGGCCAAAACTAAAGAGGGGGCGCTCAGGGAGGGCCCGGCCCTCCCTGAGACCCTCCCTGATATAGCAGGAAAGACCAATGCTCAGAGAGCAGATCGGCATGGCCATCGACAGCCTGCGGGCGAACAAGTTTCGCTCGCTGCTGACCATGCTCGGCATCATCATCGGCGCCGGCACCCTGGTCGCGGTCCTCTCGCTGGGGAACGCGCTCCAGAGCAGCGTCTTCGAGCAGTTCATCGACCTCGGCACGCGCCGCATCGCGATCGAGCCTGGCGACCCCAACGCCAAGGGCGCCCGCGATGTGCCCGGCTACGGGCTGCTCTCGATCCAGGACTACAATGCGCTCGAGGGCCTGGTCGCCGCGCGGCCCGACCTCTTCCGCACCATCGTGCCCGAGATCACCGTCAGCACCGACGTGCGCGCCGGCACCACCGCCGTCAAGACCCTACTGGTGGGCACCAGCGAGGGCTACAAGGAAGTGCAGACCGTGCCGATGCTGGCCGGCCGCTTCCTCACCGCGGCCGACGAGGCCGCCGGGGCCCGCGTGGGCGTGGTCGGCTACCTGGTCGCCCAGGACCTCTTCGGCGAGGACGAGGCGTCGCTCAAGGCCGCCGTGGGCCGCGCGATCGAGATCAACGGCCAGCCGATCACTGTGGTCGGCATCATCGGCGAGAACGGCGGCCCCTTCTCGACCGACGGGCGGGTCTTCGCCCCCGTCAGCACAGTGCGCCTGCGCCTGGTCGGCGACCTCGACCTGCCGGGCCGCGGCCTGCAGATGAGCGGCATCTTAGTCGGCATCACCAGCGAGCAGCAGGTCGAGCCGGCCGAGGCCGCGCTCGTCAGCACGCTGCGGGCGGCCCGCGGCGTGCCCGCGGACGCCATCGACGACTTCAAGCTGAACACGCCCACCCAGGCCCTCGGCGTGCTCCAGGGCATCAACGGGGCCATCACCGGCTTCATCGCCCTGGTGGCGGGCATCAGCCTGCTGGTCGGCGGCATCGGGATCATGAACATCATGCTGGTGTCCGTCACCGAGCGCACCCGCGAGATCGGCGTGCGCAAGGCCCTCGGCGCCTCCGACGGCGACGTGCTCGGCCAGTTCGTGCTCGAGGCCCTGGCCCTCAGCATCGTCGGCAGCCTGATCGGCATCGCCGGCGCCATCGCCATCGTCACCCTGGTCGGCCTCGCCGCCGGCATTGCCGCCCCGATCTCGTGGAGCGCTGTCGCCATCGCTCTGGCCTTCGCCTCGCTCATCGGCGTCGGCTTCGGCCTCTACCCGGCCCGCCGCGCGGCGCTGCTCCAGCCGATCGAGGCCCTGCGGTACGAGTGAGGGTCTATACCCTCACTCCCCTTGCCCCCCTCCCCCGCTCGCCACGTGAACAGGCGAGGGGGGAGGCAAGGTCTCTGGCTCGCCCTCGCCTGTGGCCGTAGGCCACGGGAGAGCGGGCTGGGGGGCGAGGGTGTTCAGCCGCACGGTGAACACGCTCCCCTCGCCGACGCGGCTCTCGACGGCGATGCTGCCGCCCTGGGCCTCGCTCAGCGAGCGGGCGATCGACAGGCCGAGCCCCGCCCCGTCCCCGGTGCGCGCGCCGTCGGCCCGAAAGAAGCGCTCGAAGAGCTGCGGCATCAGGGCGGGTTCGATGCCGGGGCCTGTGTCGGCCACGCTGATCGCCGCCCCATCGCCCTCGGCGCGGGCCGTCAGGCGCACCGACGCCTCTGCCGGCGTATGCTTGAGGGCGTTGTCGAGCAGGATCAGCAGCACCTGCTTGAGCTGGTCGCGGCTGGCATATACGCACAGCCCCTCGTCTGCCGCGATGGCCACGGGACGCGTGGGCGCCATCACCAGGGCCTGGCGGCGCACCTCCTCGAGCAGATCGGCCACCGGCACGCTCGACAGCGCCGGGCGCCAGCCGGCGTCGCCGCGGGCCAGGGCCAGCAGCTCGTTCACCAGGCGCATCATCCGCTGTGTCTCGTCAACTGTGTCGCGCAAGACCGCGCGCCTATCCTGCGGCGTGATCGGCGGCTCGCGGCCAAGCAGATCCAGGTTGCCGCGCACCGTTGTCAGCGGGGTGCGCAGCTCGTGCGAGGCGTCGGCCACAAAGCGGCGCTGGGTCTGCAGGGCCTGCGCCACCTGCCTGTAGCCGGCGTGCAGCTCGGTCAGCATGCCGTTGATCGTCGCCGCCAGCCGTCCCACCTCATCGCTGGGGCCGGCGTAGCTCACCCGCCGCGTAAAGTCTTGCTCGGCGCCGATCTCCGCCGCCTCCTGGGTGATCCGGTCGATCGGCCGCAGGGCCGCGCCCACCAGCAGCCACGACGAGCCGAAGGCCAGCAGTGAGCCCAGGGCCGCCCCGGCCGCCAGCGCCGTGGTCAGCACCGCCAGCGAGCGGTCGTGCTCGTCGAGCGAGCGGGCCGACTGGATGATCCCTACGAGCTGCCCCCCCTTGCGCAGGGCCCGGCTGTGCACTAGCAGCCGGACACCCTCGAGGCTCACCGCCTCGCTCCATGGCGTGCCCCCGCGCACCTCGGCCAGGCCGCGCTCGCTCAGGGGCAGCTCTAGCGCGCCCAGGGCGCGGCTACGGTCGAGCAG
>JAAXUL010000021.1 GCA_013336035.1 Chloroflexales bacterium | reverse complement strand
CGCCTGGGATCTCGAGGATCACAACCTGGCGGTCGAGGTTCATCGCGATCAGATGCGTGGGCGCGTTCGCCTCTCCGGCGCGGCCGACGTTGGCCGTCAGGTGGAAGGTGCGGGGGCGGCCATAGCGCATGTCGTCGATCACCGTTCGGCCCCAGCCGATCGCGCTGCTGAGCAGCACATAGGCCGCCAGCAGGGCCAGGACCCCAGTGATGATGTAGGCGATGTTTCCGACATTGCCCGCGGGCAAGGCGATTGGTGCGCGGCGCTCGGCCCGCAGATCCCGGCTCTGCACAGCCATGGTGGTCCTCCTTGTGTTGTCTTACCCCTGGCCCTTCCCCGGAGCCAGGGGGCGGCGGTCGTTCGCTCGTCTGTTCTGTAGATCGTCTGTGCTAAAGTATAGCAAAGGTTGAGAGTCTCGTCAAGAACGAATTTGCTATTCGCGCCTCAGCCCTTGACAACGGGCAATAGTCCGCGCTATCATCAAAAACGGATGTTCGTTGCAGAGGGGGGCGGGCTATGACACTCGCAAGCGCCGACATACCGCAGGCCGACCAGCTGTGGGACGTGGCCCGTGTCCCCGAGGCGATCGACCGCGGGCGCCGCAGCACCGAGACGATCGCCGAATATATCGGTATGAAGGTCCTGCGCCAGGGCCATTACTATATCCAGGCCGCCCGCATTCTGGGCCTGGTCGCCGAGGGTGGCCCCGGCGACGAGCCGAAGCTCACCACGCTCGGCCGCGGCTTCGCCCGCAGCAACCGCGCCGAGCAGCGCACCTACCTGCGCCGTCTGATGTTCCACCGCGAGCCGATGCGCTCGGTGATCGCCGCCCTGCGCGCCGCCGAGGGTCTCGACCGGGCCGCCCTGGCCCGCGTGCTGCAGTCCCTCGCCCCCCTGGCCGACAGCACCGCGCACCGCCGCGCCTACACCGTGGCCGCCTGGCTTATGGCCGTGGGCCTCGCCGAGTGGCGCGACGGCTGCCTCCGCTATACCGGACCCAACCTCCCCTTCGCCGCGGCCACGCCCGACCGTGGCGCCGCGTAGGTTCCGCTGACCACCGACTGCTGCCGATAGCCGCCGTGGTCGGTGGTCAGAGCTGGCAAGCGACTTCCGGCTGGCAGGGCTAGATCAGCGCGTCGAGGGCCTCGCATACGCGCGCCCACTCTGCCTCGAGCGGCTCGAGCAGCGCGGCGACGGCGGCCAGGGCGCCGGAGCGACAGTGCCGCTCTAGCTCGCCCCAGAGCTTTGCTAAGGCGTGGGCCCCCATAGTCGCGCTGCTGCCTTTGAGCAGGTGTCCCATGCCGGCCAGATCGCCCGTGTCGCCGCTCGCTATGCCGCTGCGGAGCCGCTCTAGCCCGTGCTCGATCTCGGCCACCAGGGCGTCACGTAGCTCCGGCAGGAAGTCGGCCTCGCCATGCTCCTGCATCGCGCGCAGCTGAGCGATGGCCTCGCGATCGAGCGTCGCCGGGGCCGGCGCGGCGGGGGCCGGCTCCTCGGCTTGCGCCGCCGCCGCGCCATTGAGCCAGCGGGTGAGGGTCGCGGCGAGCTCGTGCTTCTGGACAGGCTTCGCCAGATAGTCATCCATGCCGGCCGCCAGGCAGTGCTCGCGCTCGCCCGCCAGGGCGTTCGCGGTCAGCGCGATGATCGGCGTGTGGCGGGCCGCCCCCTCGCGCTCGCGGATTGCCGCCGTCGCGGCGAACCCGTCCATCTCGGGCATGTGGCAGTCCATCAGCACCAGCCTGTAGCCGATCCGCGCCAGGGCCGCGAGGGCCTCGACCCCGTTACCCGCGACGTCGACGCTGTAGCCCAGCTTCGTCAGCATCAGCGTCACCACCTTCTGGTTGACCTGATTATCCTCGACAACAAGGATGCGGCCGGCCGCGCGCTGCGCGTTGTCCGGCTGCGCCGCCCCGTATGCCGGTGCCGCTGCCGTATGCTGCGACGTCTCGGGGCAGAGCATGCTGGCCAGGCTGTCGAACAGCTGGCTCTGCCTGATCGGCCTACCGACGAAGGCTGACGCCCCGAGCTTGCTCGCCGCGGCGCGGGCCTCACGCGACGCGTGGGCGCCGATCAGGATGACCCGCGCCGCGGCGAGCCCGTCGTCGCCCGCGCGGGCTTGCGTAGAGGCCAGCCCACCAAGGCCTGGCAGCGCGGCATCGATGATGGCGATCTCGAAGGGCGTGCCCGCGGCCCGGGCATGGTGTAGCGCCGCCAGACCATCATTGGCCGACTGGCAGGTGCTCACCGCGATGCCCCAACCCTGCAGCAGGTGGGCCAGCAGGGCGCAGCTGGCCCGCTGGTCGTCGATCACCAGCGCGCGCCGGCCCGTGAGGCTCTCGCAGGTGGGCCTGGGCACATGCTGGAGCGGCCAGGCGAGCCGCAGGGTGACGGTGAAGACAGACCCGGTGCGCGGCGCGCTGCGCACCTCGATCGCCCCGCCCATCAGGGCGACGATCTGCCGGCAGATCGCCAGCCCCAGCCCCGTGCCGCCATAGGTGCGGGTGGTCGAGGCATCCGCCTGCATAAAGGGCTGGAAGAGGCGGGCCTGGGCCTCTGTGGAGATCCCGACGCCGGTGTCCTCGACCGTGATGCGCACGAGCACGCCGTCGGCATCGCTCGCGCCGAGCGTGGCGCGGATCAGCACCTCGCCCTGCTCGGTGAACTTGACCGCATTGCCGACCAGGTTCGTCAGGACCTGGCGCAGCCGGCTGGGGTCGCCGCGCAGGCGGGTTGGCATCTGGTGGTCGATGAAGCAGCCGAGGGCCAGGCCTTTGCGCTCGGCCTGCTCGGCAAGCAGATCGACGACGTCCTCGATCAGGGCGAGGAGGTCAAAGTCGATCATCTCGAGCTCGAGCTTGCCGGCCTCGATCTTCGAGAAGTCGAGGATGTCGTTGATCAGGGTCAAGAGCGCCTCGCCGCTCCGTCTCGCAGTCTCGGCGTACTCGTGCTGCTCGGGGGTCAGGGCAGTGTCGAGCAGCAGCCCGGTCATGCCGATCACGCCGTTGAGCGGGGTGCGGATCTCGTGGCTCATCGTGGCGAGGAAGGCTGAGCGGGCCTGCACCGCCGCCTCGGCGGCCTCTTTGGCCTGCTTCAGTGCCGCCTCAGCCTCTCTGCGCTCGGTGACGTCGCGGATGACGCCGACGAGGCCCACTGGGGTTCCATCTGGGCCAAGGATTGGGCTCTTGCTGATCTCATGCCAGCGGAGGGCGCCAGTGCTGTCCGGGACCTGCCGGTCGTGGCGTGACGGGACGCCCGACCTGATGATCGCGAGGTTCTCTTTGTGCTGGCGCTCGCCCAGCCGCGGCGGCAGGCGATCCCTGGCCGTCTGGCCGACGAAGCTCTCGGGCGTCCGGTCAAAGAAGCGCGCGAAGGCCGCGTTGACCAGGATGCAGCGCTCGTCGGCGTCGGTTAGGAAGACCAGATCGGACATATTGTCGAGGATGGCCCGCTGCTGGCTCTCGATCATCCGCAGGGCATCCTCGGCGTGCCGGCGGTCGGTGACGTCGTTGAGCGTGCCCGAGGTGCCGATGATCGCCCCGTTGTCGTCGAGGGTCAGGCGGGCGAAGACCTCGATCCAGCGGTAGCCGCCGTCGCTGGTCAGGTAGCGCACCTCGTGGCGGCAGTACGCCTTCTGGCGGGCGATCAGCGGCTCGAACAGCGCGAGGTTGCGCTCGCGGTCGTCCGGATGCACATAGTCGAGAAACAGCTTGCCCAGGCAGGCCTCGACGCTAAAGCCGGTGATCTCGGTCCAGGCGCGGTTGAGGAAGGTCCAGAGCCCGGCGGCGTCGGTCTGAAAGACCACCTCTTTGACATTTTCGACCAGCAGGCGGTAGCGCAGCTCGCTGTCCCGCAGCTCCTGCTCGGCCTGGCGCTGCGCGGTAATGTCGATCCCGGTCGCGATCACGTGCTCGAGCTGGCCGGCCTGGCCGAAGAGCGCGGTGTTCGACCACGCGATCAGGCGCCGGCGCCCATCGCGGGTGAGCCAGGCGTTCTCGAAGTGGCTGACGCTCTCGCCGGCGACAAGGCGCGCGAAGGCTGCCTGCACACGGGCAAGCTCCTCATCGGGGAGCAGAAACTCCCAGATCAGGCGGCCCTGGGCATCGGCGAAGCTATAGCCGGAGGCGCGCTCGCAGGCCGGGTTGAAGCGGACGATCCGACCGTCGCGATCGAGGACGAGCATCAGGCACGCGGTGGTGTTGATGCTTGCTGCCGTGAACGGGTGGTCGTGCTGAACGAGGGCTTGTGGTGTGTCGTCGTTGAGAATGGTGCCCATACCATGACTGGCCCGGCCGAGTAACAGTTAGCTGGCGGCGGCTGCCCCTGCGCGCAAACGGCGCGGGGTACCTGTTGTGGCCAACGTCGTACTAGTGTACTGCCCAGCCCACGCTTGCATAGATGCCAATGGTCGCATTGCGCCTCGCGCAATGGACTACGGGCTGTCGGTACGCAGGGTCAGAAGGCCAGCCCACGAGGGAAGGGGGGAGGGCGAAGCCCTCCCCGCATAGTGGCCTTCAACCCGTCGAACAGGGTTAGGCTACTAGTCGCCGAGCAGGCGCCAGCCGCCGGGCAGGGCCAGGGCCGCCAGGGTGATCTTCACCGCGGTGCCAGGCAGGAAGGGCAGCACCGCCGCCCCGAGCAGGGCCGCCACGTTGGCGCCGCCCGTCAGCAGGGCGGTGGCCGCCACCAGCCAGGTGAAGCCCATGGCCAGGATGACCAGCTCGCCCGCCAGCATGGCCGGGATGGCCGTGGCCACCCGCCGGTCCCAGCCGCGGTGGGCCAGCCGCCCGACCACCCAGGCCGCCAGGGGGAAGGCCAGCAGGTAGCCCGCGGTCGGGCCGAGGATCACCGGCAGCCCCGGGATGCGCGAGGGGCTCCAGGCGCTGGTGCCCATCGAGAAGACGGGCAGGCCGAGCAGGCCCTCGGCCAGGTAGGCCAGCAGGGTCAGGGCGCCCAGGCGCGGCCCATAGAGCGCGCCGATCAGGATGACGCCCAGGGTCTGGCCGGTGATCGGCACGGGGGTGAAGGGCAGTGGGATGCTGATACGGGCCAGGAGGGTCATCAGCAGGGTGCCCGCCAGGATGAGCAGTCCGTCGCGGACGGCGGGGGTGGCCAGGGGACCGCGGGCGGGGACGAGCCGGTCAGCCATTGTGTGGGCGGGCGAGAGGCCAGGGGTCATTGGGTCGCTCCTTCGCTTGTGCGGGATGTGTGATGCCCCCGATTGTAACACGCCCCGGCACGACCGACCGCGCTCGCATCAGGGCGCCTAGCGCTCGCCCTTTCGCATATAATTGCGCTGCCGCCAGCTCACAGCCCCAGCAGCGAGCTGAGCGCACGCGCGCCAGCGCGGCGAACACTGGCCGGGTCTGCCTGGCCCGCGATGAGCCGGGCCGCGATCCGGCCGCCTCTGCCCAGCGAAGGAGTATCCGATGAGCGAGCACGAGCATCAGCCGAGCGCGATTATTCACCCGACGGCAGCGGTCGATAGCCGGGCGCGGATTGGTTCGGGCACCCGCGTGTGGCACTGGACGCAGGTGCGCGACGGGGTCGAGATCGGGGCCGAGAGCATTATCGGTAAGGGCTGCTATATCGACGCCGATGTCCGTATCGGCAGCCGCGTGAAGCTGCAGAGCAACATCTCGGTCTTCCACGGGGTGACGATCGAGGACGGCGTCTTCGTGGGCCCACACGTCTGCTTCACCAACGACAAGGCGCCGCGGGCGATCAACCCCGACGGCAGCCTGAAGGGCGCCGACGACTGGACGGTCGCGACGACGCTGATCTGCTACGGCGCCAGCATTGGCGCCAACGCCACCGTGGTCTGCGGGGTCACGGTGGGGCGCTTCGCCATGGTCGCGGCCGGCGCCGTGGTCACCCGCGATGTGCCCGCGTACGGCCTCGTCATGGGCAACCCGGCCCGGCTGGTGGGCTATGTCTGCGCCTGCGGCCAGCGGCTGCCGGGTGGGCCGCTGGCCACAGGCCCCGCCGAGTGCGTCTGCCCGGCGTGCGGGCGGACGACGCAGGTCGGGGGGTAGCGCGGACACGGGACATAGTCGTACCTAGGCCTGGCCACCCTCTTCGACGTAGATAATCTTGCTGCCCTGGGGCTCGAAGGTGATCGGCACCTGGCGCAGCTCGGGCAGGGCGGCCCTGATCGCCTCGTGGCGCTCCTCGGGGGCGTAGAGCAGCAGGAAGCCGCCGCCGCCGGCGCCGAGAATCTTGCCGCCGAGGGCGCCGGCGGCGCGAGCGCGCTCATACCACTCGTCGATGCGCTGGTTGCTGATGCCCGAGGCCAGCTCGCGCTTGCGCATCCAGCCCTCGTGGAGGATCTCGCCGAAGGCCGCAAGGTCGTTGGCGGTGAGCGCGGCGCGCAGGTCGTGGGCTAGATCGACCATCTGGCGCAGGCTGAGGCGCCGCGACTTGTCGCGCTCGGTATTGGCCCGCTGCTCGCGCAGCACGTCGGCCGTCTGGCGGGTGGCGCCGGTGTAGAGCATCAGCAGGCGCGCCTGGAGCTGCTGCCTGGTGCGGGCCCGGCAGATCACAGGGTCGACGAAGACGGTCTCGTCGGGGTTGAACTGGATAAGCTGGAGCCCGCCGTAGGCGGCGATATACTGGTCCTGCTTGCCGATCGGGGCGCCGCAGCGCTCGATCTCGACCTGGCATGCCTCGGAGGCCAGGCGCTCGGCGCCGGCCAGGCGCCCGCTGTAGGCATAGAGGGCGTTGAGCAGGCCGACGGTGTAGGTGCTCGACGAGCCGAGGCCGGTGCCCTGCGAGGGGATGTCGGAGATCGAGGTGATCTCGATCCCGCGCTCGCAGCCCACCAGCTTGAGTGACTCGCGGATGAGCTGGTGCTTCAGGTCGTCGACCGTCTCGACGATCTCGGTCACCGAGTAGCTGGCGCGGATCTGGTGGTCGAACTTGGCGTTGACTGTGATGTAGATGTACTTGTTGATCGCCACGCTGACGACAGCGCCCGGCTCGTGCCTGTAGTAGGCGGCGAGGTCGCTGCCGCCCCCGGCAAAGCTGACCCGCAGCGGCGTGCGCGAGATGATCATGACTGCTCCTTGGATTTACGCTCGAGCGGAGGGTATCGTGTATACTATCACACACCTAAAGGTGCCGGTAGCCGAGAGCGCACATGCAGATCCGTCTTTCTTGGCAGATGCTTGCTGCCGTCCTGATCTTCCTGGTCGCCCTCTTCATCGTCGGGCGCTCGATCACCCGGCTTGTCACAGGCCCAGGCCAGGCCTCCGGGGCTGTGGCCACGGCTGCCCCTGCTCACGACGCTCTGCCAAGCGCCGTGCCACTGTCGCCCACCGGCTCGCCCGCCGTGTCGCCATCGGCCTCGCCGACCGCCCTGCCTGCCTCGCCGACCGCCCTGCCTGCCTCGCCGACCGCCCTGCCTACCCCCGCCCCATCGCCCACCTCGCCCGAGCCCACTGCGACGGTAGCCGCGCCGCCTACGGCCACGCCTGCGCTGCCCCCGAGCCCTGTCCCCACCGCCGCACCAGCGGCCGTCAGGGTTGTCGCCCAGGGCTTTGCCCAGGCCGAGGCCAACGTCACCTACGCCTTTACTATCCAGAACCCTAACCCCGACCTGATCGCCCGCGACACCCGCTATCAGATAGTCGCCTATGACGGCAGCGGAATCGTGCTGCGCACCGACTCGGGCTTGATCGCCATCATCGGCGCAGGCCAGCAAACCGGTGTGGTCGGCGAGCTTACGCTGTCGGCGGGGCGCCAGGTAGCGCGCATCGAGGTCGTCCTGGGCCGTGGGCTCTTCGTTCAGGCTGTGCCCCTGCCGCCAATTTCGGCCGAGAATGTTGCCATCGTCCCGGGCGAGATCCCGGTAGTCACGGGCATTCTACGTAGCCCCTACCAGCAGGATCTCGAGGATCTCGCGGTGGTCGCGATCCTCTACGACGCCGGCGGCAGCATCATCGGCGGCGGCTCTGCCACCGTGCCATTCCTCCCGGGCCTTGGGCAGGCCGCGGCCGAGGTGCCCGTGCACTATGCCGGCGAGCCTGCCGGTATCGAGCTATACCCCCAGATCAGCACCCTGCTAAGCCCCTGAATCTTCCCCTACAGGGCACCGTAACAGGTTTGTAAGAGCTCGTAATAGGCGATTTAGGCGCCTTTTACTGTTCGCCTGTATCGTGCCCTTACACGGCCATATACTCATGGAAGGCTCAGCGTCCAACGGCGGCGCATTCGCGCCTGGTGCCGTCGGGTGATGGTGCGCCTGTGGGCCGCCACGCTACTGATTGCAGTTTGCAGTGAGGAGCCCGGTATGAGGAACGTGTTTCTGGATCGCGACGGGGTGATCAATGAGAATCGCGACGATCACGTCAAGTCGTGGGGCGAGTTCCGCTTTCTTCCCGGCGCCCTTGATGCACTCAGGCTGCTTACGGCGCATCGCTTTCGTATCTTCGTGGTGACGAACCAGGCCTCGGTCAATCGGGGCATGGTGAGCACCGCCACCGTCGATGACATTCATCGGCGCATGTTTCGCGCCGCGGCGCGCCGCGGGGCGGTGATCACCGCTGTGCGCTACTGCCCGCACCGCCCGGACGAGCGCTGCGCCTGCCGTAAGCCTGAGCCCGGCATGCTGCTCGAGCTCGCCCGCGAGCACCACGTGCCCGTTGCGAGCACATATATGGTCGGCGATGCCCTGAGCGACATCGCCGCCGGGCGTGCGGCCGGCTGCCAGACCATCCTGGTGCGGACCGGCCGCGGCGCCGGCCAGATTGCTACAAGCCTGGGGGTGACCAGCATGCCTGACCTTGTGGCCGATGACCTGCTGGCCGCTGCACGCTGGCTGTGCGGCGTTGAGCATGAGCAGCACGCCGATCATAGTCGTGGTGAGCCTCTCACTGTCTACAGCCGGCCGGCACGCGCGGTCGCCGAGGAGCGTGTTTTCCCATGCTGACCTGGAAGGAGCTCTGGACATACGCCAGGATCCTCCTCCGCTGGTGGCCCATCCTGGCGCTTGCGACCGTGCTCTCCGCGGGAACCGCCTGGTTTCTGTCGCGCGGTCAGCCTGACTTTTACCACAGCCGGGCGTCCCTGTCGGTCGGCAACAACTTCGCTGTCAGCTCGCCCGAGCGCTTCGCCGTCGAGGTCAGCAACTCGCTGGCCCGCTACTACGATGTCCTGGCCCACCGCGAGGTCATCCTGCAGCCGGTCGTCGAGCGGCTCGGCCTCCAGTTACCCTGGCAGCTGATCAGCGACAATATGCTCGCGATCGAGATCAACCCGCAGGCCAATCTGCTCGAGATCGGGGTGACTGACACGGACCCGCAGCGAGCCGCCGCCATCGCCAATGCGATCGGCGAGGAGCTGATCGCCTTTAGCCCTAACTCATCCGAGAAGGCCGCCGCCCAGCAGGCCGAGGTTGAGCGCCAGATCAATGAGACCAAGGCCTCGCTCGATGATACCGACCGACGGCTCGCCGAGCTGCGCGCCCGTCAGCAGCAGCTGAACGCGGCGGTCGATCTGCGTGAGAACCAGGATCAGATCGCCGAGCTCGAGAAGGCCCGTGAGAGCTATCAGACGACGTACAACAGCCTTCTGGCGCTACACGATAATAGCTCTGTCAACACGCTCGGCTTCTTCGAGCGGGCCGCGCCCGCCCTTGCGCCCCTGCCACAGAAGACCACCCTGGTGATCGGCGGCGCCGGCCTGGGCGGGCTGCTGGTGGCCGCCGTCGCGGTGCTCCTGCTCGATATGCTGGACGAGCGCTGGAAGCCCGGGTCCGACCTGCGCCGGCGCACCGGGCTTGTCCACCTTGGTAATGTGCGCTACGGCCCCCGCGGCGCTATCATCAGCGGCGAGCAGCGGGCCGTGCGCGAGACGCATACGCAGCTGGTGCTGGCGGCCAACGAGCGCCCGCCCCGGTCGCTGCTGATCAGTAGCCCCGAGCCGAGCGAGGAGCGCAGCGCGTTTGCGATTGACCTCGCCAGCGTGTATGGGCAGGCCGGCCATCGGGTGCTGCTTGTCGATGCTGAGCTGGCGCGCTCACACATGACCCGCATCCTCGCCGAGCGTGAGGGCGGCGCTGACTATGCCCCGAGCAGCGGAGCGATCGAGCGCTGGAGCCAGTCAGGTGGGCAGGGCCTTAATACCCCCGCCGAGCTGTGGATGCGGCTGAGGCCGACCTCGATGGCGAATGTGGCGCTCTTGCCGGGGCGCGCCGCCGGCGGCGACTACCCCATCCTGGTGCCTCTGCTCCACTGGCCCGAGCTCGTCGCCAGCCTGCACGATGTGGCCGATGTGCTGATCTTTGACGGGCCGTCGGCCCTGACCGGCGCCGATGCGGCTCTTCTGGCCCCCCTGGTCGATGGGGTCGTCCTGGCCCTGAGCCCCGATGAGCACTCGCGGGCCCAGATCGCCGAGACGCAGTCGCGGCTGCTCCGCCCCGGCGCACGCATCCTGGGCGCCGTGACTGTGAGCAGCGATAGGCGCCAGCGTGTGGCAAAGAGCGCGCGCCTGCCATTCAGTGTCGCGGTAGACCGGGGCGGCCTCACGATCACCCTGCCCTCGCGCGACACCCCCACCTCCGAGCAGCCTCTGCTTGAGGAGGGGCCTGCCCGGCATAATCAGCAGTCGGCCGCGGGGTCGGCTCAGACAGACGGCTGGGGCGATCTCCGCCCGGCCGAGCTGCACGAGCGGGCTGTGGGCGAGCCCGCGGCGATTGTCACGCCGCCCGCCCCTGACTGGTTGGCCTCGGCCGACCAGGCGATCATTACGCCGCCCCCCCAGGCCGGTGCGTCTCTTATCACACCGCCCCCTGCCCAGATCGCGCCGTCCGCCTCGGACCCCGTGGCGCGGCGCGGCGAGGTGCGCCGGCGGGTCGCGCGGAGCACCAGGGCGGCCATTGGTGGGCGGGGGCTCGGCCGCGCAAGCCGGGTGCTCGAGGGGGGCGATGATGCGTAGTCAGCTCGGTCTGTACATAGCCCGGCAGGCCGACTCGCTGCCGCGCTATGTCTGGGAGCAGGTCGCCCAGGCGCTGCTCGGGTGGGTGCCGGCATTGCCGGGGATTGGCCTGCGGGCCATCGCCTACCGGGCGCTCCTGCGCATGGATGGCGTCGCGGCGATCGAGGACGGGGTGCGCATCCGCTTCGCCTCGCATGTGCGCCTCGGGCGCGGGGCCTACCTCGACCACGGGGTCTACCTGCACGCCTGCCCCGGCGGCATCAGCATCGGCCCCGAGAGCATGGTGATGAAGAACGCTATCCTCCACGTCTACAACTTCCGCGACCTGCCGCGGGCGGGGATCAGCATCGGCGCCCGCTCGCTGGTGGGCGAGGCGTGCATCCTGCGTGGGCAGGGAGGAATCAGCATTGGCGACGATGTCTACCTGGGCACGCTGGTCCAGCTGCTGGCGGTGAACCACATCTTCGCCGATACGACGCGGCCAGTCAGCCAGCAGGGCATCACCGCCCAGGGCATCAGCATCGCCGACGGCGCCTGGATAGGCAGCGGGGCGATCCTGCTTGATGGGGTGAGGGTCGGGCGGAACGCCGTGGTGGGGGCGGGCGCGGTGGTCAACTGTGACGTGCCCGACTACTGCGTGGCCGTGGGCAACCCGGCCCGGGTGATCCGCGATCTGCGGGCCGCACCCCCGAGCCGTGAGCAGCGCGAGGCGCTGCCGATCTACTAGTGGTCGCTTGTGTTCGGCGGCGCTATGCCGTGATCCATGCTCCGTGATGCGTCACCGGGCCGGAGTCACGGATCACATATCACGCTACAGCAAGGGGGAGCTCAGCATGACTACACTCTCGGTCGTGATCCCGGCATACAACGAAGAGGATGGCATCGCGGCCATTGTCGAGCGCGTGCTCTCAGTTGAGCCGGCGCTGGCGCGGGTCGGCGTGGACTCGCTCGAGTGCATCGTGGTGGACGACGGCTCAAAGGATCGCACGGCGCAGATTGTGCAGGGCTTCGGCGAGCGGGTGCGCCTGATCCGCCAGCAGAATAAAGGCTACGGCGGGGCCCTGAAGACGGGGTTCTGCGCGGCGAGCGGCGAGCTCCTGGGCTTCCTCGACGCCGATAGCACCTACCCGCCCGAGTACTTCCCGGACCTGTGCCGGGCCGCCCTTGACGGCGCGGATATCGTCATCGGCAGCCGCATGGCCGGCGCCCACAGCGAGATGCCCCTGGTGCGGCGGGTCGGCAACACGATCTTCGCCACGCTGCTCTCGCTGGTGGCCGGCGTGCGCATCAGTGACAGCGCCAGCGGCCAGCGCGTGCTGCGGCGCTCGGCCCTGCCGTCGATCTACCCGCTGCCCAACACCCTCGACTTCACCCCGGCCATGAGCACGCGCGCCCTCCACGAGGGCCTGAATGTGGTCGAGCTGCCGATCCCCTACAAAGAGCGCAGCGGTCGCAGCAAGCTGAGCGTGGTCCGCGACGGCTTTCGCTTCTTCAAGAGCATTGTCTGGACCGCGCTGACCTACAACCCGGTGCGGATCTTCGGCGGCGTCGGCCTGGCCCTGCTGCTGACCGCGCTGCTGCTGGCCGCGCTGCTGCTGCTCGGCCACCTCGCCGGGGTGAGCGCCGGCTGGGCCTTCCCGCAGCTCTTTGCCGCCCTGGTGCTGGCTGTGGCGGGCGTCATGCTCTACACCACCGGGACGACCTTCAGCTATGTGGTGGCGCTCTTTCACCAGCGGCCGGTGCGCCAGGGGCTCTTCGGGCGCCGCGGCAACGGGCGCAAGATCGAGAAGCACTACTGGTGGCTGGGCCTGCTCGCGGTGCTGCTCGGCCTCGGCACCTATGGCGCCGCCGCGGCCTTTGATCTGACCAACCCGGCCCTGGCATACTCGTGGTTTGCCCCCGTGGTGAGCGCGCTGCTCGTGCTGACCGGGGTGCAGCTGGTCAGCGCGTGGAGCCTGGCGCGGGTGCTGGCCGAGCTGAGCCGCCGTGAGGTGGAGGCCCGGGCTGACCTGGCCCGCGAGGCGCTCGCGCCGGCCGGCTTTGGGTTCGAGCGGGCCATCGGCGAGGTGGGCGCGTAGATTGCCTTGACGAGGAGCACGATCTGATGGGCGCATTCGAGCAGTGGAGCCAGGCAAACCTTGGACAGGCCCACTATGTGCTGGGCTATCTGATCGTGCTGGTCCTTCACAACTGGCCGCTCTTCCTGGCGATCGGGCTCTGTATCTGGTGGGGCATCCGGCTGTACCGAATACCCTCGCGGGCCCGGGTCTGCTGGTTCTTCGGTGCGCTCCTGTTCGGCCTGGCCTACGAGTACTCGAAGCATATTGCGCCGACGATCCATGGGTCGCTCGATACAGTCCTCGGCGCCGAGCTGCTCTGGCTGAACACGCCGGCTCATTTCATCATTGGCCCGCTGATGCAGGTCTTGATCTTTGGCGCGATGGCCTTTTTCCTGGGGCAGGCGCTGTGGCTCGAGGCCGGCGCACCGCGAGGTAAGCGAGCGGCGACCACCTCCCGGTAGACTGTAACCGACAGTCGAGCTGTATGTGTCCATGGGAGGACCGGGGAGGGCGCAGCCCTCCCCGCATATATCCCCCCTTATGCCCAACCAGGCGGCCTGGTGGGCCACTAGTGAGGAGACCGGCATGAGCGAGACCGAGACCACCACGGAGACCGGCAAGCGCCTGGCTCCCGGCGATAAGAAGACCGGCATCAAGCTGGTGGCCCCGGCGAGCGCGAGCGAGCGCGCCGACACAGTCCGTTTCGTCGAGCTGCCGCGCGAGCGGAGCGCGCGCCTCGACGTGCTGGTGCTCAACCCACCCTCGCCCGACGGCGACCTCTTTTTGCGCGACATCGCGCGGGTGGGCCGGCGCACGCGCGACGGGATGATCTGGCCCCAGACCGCCCTGGCCCAGATCGGGGCCGTGGTCAAGGAGGCCGGCTACAGCGTCGATGTGATCGACGCGATCGGTCTGGGGATGACCTGGGAGGAGTTCGAGCGCTACATGTGGAAGCACAAGCCGCGCTATATGGTCATCCACGCCACGGCCCCGACCCTGACCAACGATATGCGCACGACCTTTGTCGGCAAGGCAGTGGGCACGATCAGCATGGCTATTGGCACCCATGTGACGCCGATGAGCCGCGAGACCCTGGAGAGCTACCCGACCCTCGACATCGCCGTCCGCGGCGAGCCCGAGCTGACCATCGTCGACGTCATCCGCACGATCGAGCGGCAGGTCGAGGCCGAGCAGGCCACCGCGACCGTGCCGGTGGGCAACGCCGACCTGACGGCGCCCTGGCGCAAGCTGCCCTTCCCCGACGCCTCGTACCTGACGACACGGGGGCGCTTCCTGGGCGTGTCGCCGCAGGTGGTGGCGCGGGCACTGCGCGAGACCCTGGGCATCGCCTTCCGCGACGAGCACGGCGAGGTGCAGATCAACCCCGACCGGCCATTCATCGCCAACCTCGACGACCTGCCCATCCCGCTGCACGACAGGCTGCCCTGGCGCAAGTACAAGGTGCCGATTGTGGGCGGCCCATACACCTTCGTGCTCACCAGCCGCGGCTGCCCGGCTGGCTGCCGCTACTGCATCAAGCATGTGACCTACCAGGCCAGCGTGCGCCACCGCAGCCCCGAGCATGTGCTCAAAGAGATGTACATGCTCAAAGAGCTGGGCATGCACCACATCCACTTCGAGGCCGACCTCTTCACCGTGAAGAAAGAGTTCGTCCACGACCTCTGCAATGCGATCATCAAGGACGGGATCAAGCTGCAGTGGTCGTGCAACAGCCGCGTAGACTTCGTGGACGAGGCCGAGCTGCAGCTGATGAAGCGGGCCGGCTGCTTCATGATCGCCTGGGGCCTCGAGAGCGGGAGCGAGGCGGTGCTCAAGCGGGCGCGCAAGGGCACCACGGTGCAGCGCATCCAGGAGACGATCGCCGCGAGCCACCGGGCCGGGATCATGAACTGGGGCTACTTCATCATCGGCCTGCCCGGCGAGACAGTCGAGACCATCCAGCAGACCATTACTCTCTCCAAGCGCATCCCGGTGGACATCGCGCTCTTCCATATCGCCACGCCCTACCCGGGCACGCCCTTCTACTACGAGGCGGTGGAGAACGGCTGGATCGATATGAAGCGCTGGGAAGACTACGACATGTACGACCATACCGTGCTGAGCTACCCGCACCTGCGCTCGGCCGACCTGGAGTATTGGGCGAAGCGCGCGGCGCGCGAGTGGAGTCTGCGTCCGGGCCCGATCAAGACCTTCCTGAAGGGCGCGACACGGCCTGACACCCTGGGCCAGCTCGTGCAGATCGGGATCAATCACGTCAAGTGGATGGGTGGCAGCTTCGGCCGGATAGCGGCCCAGGAGTAGTAGGGCGATAACGAGAGCGGCTACACTCCAACAGCCAGCAGGCAAATCGGCCGCGCCCTCACGCGCGAGGTGAACCCTTGCAGAGCCTTCATGACTTGAGCGGAGAATCGGTACATAGCGGGTCATTCCCCCATCCTCGGCCTGCTGCCCAGTATCACAGCGATACTGGGCAATCGCCCGACGTACTCGTGCCGTCGTTCCCGTCGATGGGCGTATGGCGGATTGCCCTGCTCGTCGTCGGCCTGGCGATTCTCTATATATCGGCCGCCGGCATTGCTGGAGTGACCCTGGTTGTGCCTGCCGTGGGGTGGGGGCAAGCAACCTGATCGATGGCGATCAGGCCCTGGCCATCGAAAGCCACTTTGCCTACTGGGATTCTGGCTACTATCTGCGGATCGCCGAGTCCGGCTATCGCCCCAATGGGCCAGAGCGCGCATTCTTTCCTCTCTACCCTATGCTCACTCGCTTGGTTAGCGGTTACACCGGCCTTTCGCTGCTGCGGAGCGGCTGGGTGATCTCGATGATGGGCTTCCTGGCCGGCGGGGTGCTGCTGCATCACTGGATGCGCGCAGAGTATGGGGCAAGGACGGCTCTCTGGGGCCTCATCTGGTTCTGCTTTTTCCCTGTGTCCTTCTTCTCTATAGGTTTCTACCCTGAGTCCCTGTATCTTTTCTTGAGCATTGGCGCCATCTACTTCGCGCGGTGCGGGTGGTTTCCCGCCAGCGGCCTCTGTATTGCCATCGCCGGCGCCGCGCGGCCGGTCGGCTTCCTTCTGGCGGTGCCCTATATCGTCGAGTTTATGCTACAGCGTGATTTCCGGCCGGTCCGCTGGCTCAAATTCATCACGGGAGCCAGCATCGCTCCTCTTGGGACGCTCGCCTACCTGATCTTTCTGGCAATCCAGGGAGGGGGCGCCGATCCCGTCGCGCTCTACAACGACAACCTCGAGCAGCACTGGCGCATGTCTTTCGCCTGGCCATAGGAGACGCTGATGGTCGGCATGAGATCGGCCCTCTTAGGGGTGGACATCGGGTCGGATTGGTTCGCAAGCGGCCGGTGGGTCTCATGATGCGCGGCCCATAACAGCGGATGACAGGCCAGCATAGCCCTTTTAGGTGCTAGTTATATTGGAATCCTATGATCCTGGCATTTTCGGGTGATGGTTAGACCGGCGCAGGGTCTATGGTTGCTGCTTCCGTCTCTGCCCATAGTATTGCCAAGGGTAAGCTGGCCCGGCTGGTCGAGGTGGCCCCTCAATATAAGACGGAAGGCGATCCATGCGCATAGGTATTGACGTCCGCTACCTCTCGCACAGCCTGACAGGGGGCGTGCATACCTACATAAGGCATCTAGTACCCGCCCTGATCGCGCAGGCGAGCGAGCACACGATCATCCTTTACGCTGACACGAAGCACACCTTTGAGCTGCAGGCGCTGCCGGATAATGTGCACATACGCCTGCTGCCCTACAAAGGTTTGACCTCGAGCATTCACAACGACCTGCTGAACCTGCGGCGTGCGGCCGCCGAGGATCAGATCGACGTGCTGCACTTCCCGGCCAACTACGGCTTCGCCCCGCGGGGCACGAAGAGCATTATCACGCTGCACGATGCGATCAATATCCTGCCCATAACCGAGATCATCCGCGGTCACCAGAAGAATGCCCGGACAGTGGCCACGATGGCCTATCTGCATCTATGCACCAGGGCGGCGCTGAGGCGCGCCGATCTGGTGCTGACGGTCTCGGAGCACGCGCGGCGCGAGATAGCACGGGTAGGGCGTTATGACCCGTCGCGTATCGTGGCCGTGCATCATGCCCCAACGCCTGACCTGCAGCGGGTCAGCGACCCGGCGGTGCACAGCGAGGTGCGCGCCCGCTACGGCCTTGAGAGTCCGTTCGTGCTGGCCGATGGGCTGAAGAACCCCGGGGTGCTCGCGCGGGCGTGGCCGCTCTTGCCGCCGCCGATCCGCGCGACGCACCAGCTGGTCTTCTTCGCGCGGCGCGAGCCGCCCGCCGTAGCACGCCAGGCCGAGGCCGCGGGCTTCGCCAGGGTCCTGATCAACCCGCCGCGGGCTGACCTGGTCGTCCTCTACAGCATGGCTTCGGCCTTCGCCTTCCCCTCTTGGATCGAAGGCTTCGGCATCCCGCTGCTTGAGGCCATGACCTGTGGCGCGCCCGTGGTCGCCTCGGACCGAGGTGCAATTCCCGAGGTCGTCGGCGACGCCGGGTTGCTGGCCGACGCCGAGGATGCGCAGGCGTTTGCCGCCCAGCTGAGGCGAGTGCTCGGCGAGCCTGCCGTGGCCGATACGCTGCGTGCTCACGCCTTCATGCGCGTAAAGGCATTCTCATGGTCGGCGACCGCGCGTCGCACGCTCCAGGCCTACCACGAGGTTGTCGCTACACCCAGCACTGCCATCAGTCGCCCGGCCTTCGAGCGTGGCGTCCAGGAGCCGTAAGCCTATGCAGCTCGCTCGCACTGTCGCTCGCAACTCTGCCGTCACGATGGCCGCCCAGATCGCTATCAAGCTGCTGTCATTCATCTTTACCGTGCTGATCGTGCGCCGTCTTGGAGCGAGTGACTACGGGCAGTACGCGGCGGTGGCGGCCTTCGGCAGCATGTTTCTGTTTGTCGGCGACCTGGGCCTGAGCCCGTACCTGGTGCGCGAGCTGGCCCGGCTGCGCGACAAGCCTGATGGCCACGAGCAGGTGCGGCGGCTCTACGGGACGGTGCTCTGGCTCAAGCTGGGGCTCTCGCTTGTCGGGGTCTGCCTGATGCTTGTCGTGGCGTGGCTTACCGGGCGTCCGCTGGTGATGATCGGCGCTCTGGCGCTCAATGCCCTCGGTATGCTGCTCTATGCCGTACAGGGCACCAGCGATGCCGTGCTGGCCGGCTACGAGCGCCTCGATCTCTCGGCGGGGGCGAAGGTGGCCTACCAGATCGCCTTTGTCACGCTCGGCGGGGCCGTCCTGTTCATGGGGCTCGGCTACTACGGGCTGATCTACGCGACGCTGGCGGCCATCGTGCTGCTAACCGCACTCTGCTGGCGGGTGACGACGCGCCTGGGGGTCTTGCCAGCGCGCCCCGAGTGGGCCCGCTGGCCGATCCTGGTGCGCGCCGCGCTGCCCTTCGGCGTCGTCGCCTTCGCCCTGGGGCTCTCGTACCGCTTCGACAGCGTGCTGCTGAACATCTTTCACGGCGACGCGGTGACAGGCTACTACAACGCGGCCTATAACCTGGTCTTCTCGACGGCCTTTCTCTCCAATGCGATCAACTCTGCCCTCTACCCCTCGCTCTCGCGCCAGGCGGCGAATGACCCCGCTTCGGTGCCGAAGGTGTATGGTCGTGTGATCCGCTACCTGCTGCTGATCGGGCTGCCTATTGCGGTCGGGGCTTCGTTCCTGGCCGACCGGCTCATCCCCTTCCTGTTCGATGCAGGCTACGAGCCCTCGATCCAGGCTCTGCGCATTGTCATCTGGGTCGTGCCGCTCATGTTCATCTCCGAGTTTCTTGGCTACGCCGTGATCATCGGCGGGCACGAGCGGCGCGTGGCGCGCTCGGTCCTCCTCAGCACCGGGCTTAATGTGGCTATCAATCTGGCCCTGGTGCCCAGGTATGGCCTGCTCGCCGCCGCCACGATGACGGTGGTGACCGAGATGGTGCTGGTTGGCCAGTATCTCTGGATCCTGCGCGCCCAGCTGACTCATGTCGAGTGGGGGCACGCCCTGGTGCGGCCGGCCGCCGCGGCCCTGCTGATGGGCTGCGTGGTGCTGCTGCTGCATGATCTGCCGGTCCTGGCCTGCGTGGCCGCCGGGGTGATCACGTACGGCGTGCTCCTGCTGGCCCTTGGCGTCGTTGGGCCTGAGGAGTGGCGCTTTGTCCGTGGGCTGCGCCGCGCCGCCCCCACGGTGGAGGGAGGGGCGGCGTGAGGGTCGTGCTGACGGTTCACCACTTTCCGCCGCGCTACAGCGCCGGCGCTGAGCTGTACACCTTCCGGCTGGCCCGCTGGCTGCTTACTCATGGCCACGAGGTCGAGGTGGTCTGCGTCGAGAGCGTGCGCTGGGACGGGCGCAATCAGGTCGCGGCGACACATGATCGCTACCAGGACGTGCCTGTCTGGCGCCTGGAGGTCGAGGCCTCACCTGAGGGCTGGCCGGCCCGCACCTTCGACAACCCCGAGCTCGCGGCGTGGTTTGCCGGCTACCTGGCTCAGACCAGGCCCGACCTGGCCCACTTCCAGGCGGGGTACCTGATCGGCGTAGGTCCGCTGCGCGCGGCCGCCGCCGCCAGGGTGCCGACGATCCTGACCTTGCACGACTTCTGGTTCCTCTGCCCGCGGATCACGCTGCTGCGCGGCGACGATACGCTCTGCGACGGGCCGCCGAGCGACCCAGGCGCGTGCGCCTGGTGCATGCGGCTCGGGGGGCGGGCCGCGCGCCTGGCCGATCGGCTCAGCGGCGGCCGGGCGAGCCAGATGAGCACGGCAGTTCTGCGCTCTGAGGTTATGGGCATGGCCGCGCGCCGCGGGGCGCTGCTGCCGGCGCTGGCCTGGCCGGATGCTGTGGTCGCACCGTCGCACTTTCTGGCCGAGCGCTTTCGGCCCTATGTTCCCGCCGACCGCCTGCGTGTGGTGCATCTGGGGATCGATGTCGCTCGCCTGCGCGCGACACCGCCCGCCCCCGACGACGGCACCTTACGTCTGGCCTACGTTGGCCAGATCGCTGCCCATAAAGGCGTGCACGTGCTGGTCGAGGCCCTGCGCGCTCTGCCAAAGGCGGGCCGGCCGGTTGAGCTTACGGTCTACGGCGACCTTGAGCAGTACGGGGACTATGGCCAGAGGCTACGGGCCATGGCCGCGAGCGACGCGCGCATCCATTTTGCCGGACGATTCGATCATGCCCGCATCACCGAGGTGCTTGGCGCCTGCGACGCGACGGTGACGCCCTCGATCTGGTATGAGAACAGCCCCCTGTCGATCATGGAGGCCCACGCCGCCGGTCGACCCGTCCTCACCTCGGCCCTCGGCGGTATGGCCGAGCTGGTCGGCGACGAGGTAGATGGGCTGCACTTCAAGCCTGGCGATGTAGCCGACCTGGCCCGCCAGATCCAGCGCCTGCGTGAGGAGCCTGCGCTGCTGCAACGCCTGCGTCTGGGTGTGCGGCCGCCGGCCACCATTGATGAGGAGATGGCGACGCTCCTCGAACTCTACCGGCGCGTTACCCGGCCGCACAGCCTATCCATGGCCGAGGTAGACCAATGAGCCCACGTGTTGCGCTGATTATCCTCTGCTACAACGGCATCGCCGATACGCTGGCTTGCCTGAGCTCGCTCGAGACACTCGACTACCCGCGCGACGCGTATCAGGTTGTGGTCGTCGATAACGCCTCGTCCGACGGTACCCCCGCTGCGGTGCGCGCCGCCAGCCCCGAGGCCGTGGTGATCGAGGCGGGGGCGAATCTAGGCTTCGCAGCCGGCAACAACCTCGGCCTGCGCTACGCCCTCGCCGAGGGCTTCGATTATGCTCTCCTGCTCAATAACGATACCGAGGCGTCGCCCGACTTCCTGCGCAGGCTGGTCGAGGCTGTCGTAGACGAGCCCGGGCTTGGCGCGGCCGGGCCCACTATCTACTACCATGCCCGCCCCGATCTGATCTGGTCGGCGGGCGGGCTTATCGACTGGCGGCGCGGCACCAGCCGTATGCGCGGCCTCGGCGAGGTCGAGCGCGGTCAGTTCGGCCAGATCAGCGAGGTGGATTTCGTGACGGGCTGCGCCATCCTGATGAGCAGAGCGGCGCTGGAGCGGGTCGGGCTGCTCGATGAGCGCTTTTTCATGTATTATGAGGAGACAGAGTGGTGTGTGCGGGCGCGCCGCGCGGGCCTCCGGATTGTGCATGTGCCCCACGCACGCCTGCTGCACAAGATCCCGCTCGAGGATCGCGTCGACCGGCCGTACGTCGCCTACTATATGACCCGCAACCGGCTGCTCTTTTTACGCTCCACTGGCGCGGGCCTCAGCACCTGGCTCCACGCTATGCTGCTACAGGATCTTCGGACGTGCCTGAGTATGAGCCTGCGGCAGAAGTGGCGTGGCCGGCGAGCCCAGCGCGACGCGATCGTGCGCGCCTGGTGGGATTTCGGGCGCGGGCGCTTTGGCCCCGCCGGCGGATAGATAATGAGTGTCGATAGGATCCTTCAGCCCGTGCGTTATGCAAAGCCTTAGCCATGCGCGTACTCTTTCTCTCGGCCTGGTGCCCTTACCCTGCCGATAACGGCTCGAAGCTTCGCATCTATCACCTGCTGCGCGGTCTGGGGCGCACGCATTCCGTCCATATGGTGAGCTTCTGCCCCGAGGGCGATGATGGGGCGAAGGCCGCCCACCTGCGGGACTTCTGCAGCGCGGTCGATCTGCTGCCCGAGACGCCCTTTGCCAGGCGGCAGGTGGGGCGCCTGAGCGGGCTGCTCTCGTCGCAGCCCCGCTCGATGGTGAGCGACTTTAGCCCCCGTATGGCCGGGCTGGTTGATCGGCTGCTGGCCACGTGCCGCTTTGATGTGGTGATCGCCTCGCAGCTTCATATGGTGCCCTACGCCTTACGGGCCAAGGGCCTCCCTCTGGTGCTGGAGGAGCTGGAGCTGGCGCTGCTCTACGACCAGGTGCGCGGGGCCCCGTCGGCGGTCAGCCGCCTTCGCCATGGGCTCACCTGGTGGAAGATGCGGCGCTACCTGGGCGAGGCGCTGCGCCGCTTCGCGGGCTACAGTGTTGTCTCGGATGACGAGGCGGCTCTGGCCGCCAGGGTCGCGCCTGCGGAGATGCCGAGCGCTGTGGTCTCGAACGGGGTGGACGTCGAGGCGTGCGCGGCGGCGTGGTCGCCGCCCGATTCAGATCTGCTGATCTACCCGGGGGCGCTGAGCTACGACGCGAACTTCGATGCCGTGGCCCACTTTCTGCGCGCGATCCTGCCCCACATCAGGCGCGAGCGCCCTAATGTCCGCTTACGGGTGACGGGGAGAGTCACGCCCGAGCAGGTCCGCGCGCTTCCCGCCGCCGAGGGCGTCGAGTTCACCGGCTACCTGGATGATGTGCGGCCCGCCGTGGCCCGCGCCTGGGCCGAGGTTGTGCCGCTGCGTAAGGGTGGCGGCACGCGCTTGAAAGTGCTCGAGGCGCTGGCTCTGGGCACGCCTGTGGTCTCGACCGCGAAGGGCGTCGAAGGGCTCGACCTGTGCCCTGGCCAGGAGGTTCTGGTGGCCGACGCGCCCGAGGCGTTCGCCGCGCAGACGGTGCGCCTGCTTGGCTCGCCGGCCCTGCGTCAGGATCTGGCCGAGCGCGGACGCCGGGCCGCGGTTCGCTATGACTGGTCGCGCAGCGTTGAGCGCCTGGCGGATCTGCTAGAGCGCGTGGTGGCGCGGAGGATATAGTAATGCTGCCGACCTTCCCTGTCCGTCTGGCGCTGCCGGGCTGGCTTCTGAAAAGCCTGGTGATCTGCGGGGCCCTGGGCTACGGTATGGCGCTGGCGGCGATGTTCGGCACGGGCCGTGACCGCCTGGCTATCCTGATGCTGGCGCCCATTGGCCTGTTCGTGGTCTTAAGCCTGGTATTTGCCCGCTTTAAGCAGATTATTCTGGCGCTGCCGATAACCACCCTGATCTTGCCGCGCATTGAGCTGCCCACCGGCACCGGGACGCGGCTCCCCGTCAGCCTGCTGCTGGCATTGCTCCTCACAGTGGTGTGGGTGGCCTCACTGCTGATCCGGGGCTGGCGGCTTGCGCCCTCGCCGCTCAACAGGCCAGCCCTTGCCTTTGGGGCCGTGAGCCTGCTCGCGTTTGCGTGGAGCATAGCCTGGCGCGACCCTGGCCTGATCAGCGCGCCCAAGTTTATTGTCA
>JAAXUL010001166.1 GCA_013336035.1 Chloroflexales bacterium | reverse complement strand
CGGCGAGCATGCTGCCCAGGTAGTTGGTCCGCTGCATCGGCAGGAGAGCTGTGTCGGAGGCGAGGAGGTGGATCGCGCCGGCCTCGTCGCCAGCACGGTGTAGCTCATGGGCCTGCGCGCGGATACGCTGATCGGTGGCCTTGGCCTCGGCGGCGAGTGTCTGGATGTGACGGCGGTAGAGGTTGATGGTGTTCATGGATTGGCTCCTGATGTGGTGGGATGCTTAGGCGGCGGCGAGGTAGGTGCGGTTGGCGACGGTCTCGCTCTCCAGGTCGTCTTCGAAGACGAGGCGGCCCTGGTGGATGTAGCCTGGCCACGCCGGGGCCGCGGTACGGGTGATACGCTCGCCGGGCCAGTTGGCCGGCTGGAAGCGCTGGTGCTCGAGGAGATGCTCGGGCCTGGGCTCGCCCAGGGCGACGATGCCCCCGCGCTGATCGCGTCCCCACTGCACCTGGTCAACCCAAATCTTGGCCGCGACGCGGCGGGCTGGATTCAGGGCTTTCCAGTGCCGGCGCCACGCGGACGCAGCTTGCTTCTGTGTGAAGCGGCTGGGAGTGCAGATGGCGATCCAGATGAGCGCGGGCGGGGCTGTGAACAGCTCCCAATCCTTTGTGACCAGCTCGTTGCGAAACAAATCGCCGGCCCGAGGGAGGTTGCGGGCTGAGAGGGTGATGCCGCCCTGCTTCGTCGAGCGTCATTTGCCGTCGTGGTCAAGGATGACCTTGCGCGGCCCGGTAAGCCCGACGTGGAAGAAGCCACTCGCCTGGTAGACCTTGCCCAGGAGCGGTAGGCCTGTGCGGGTGTCCTTTGCCCCAGGGTCGGCGTAGGAGACATAGAGGACCGGCTGGTCGTAGTGGTCGGTCACGTACTGGATGCTGCGCCGCAACAGCTTGCTCTCGCAGACCGCATCGACGGGCACCTCATCTCTGATGTGGCTGCGCTTCACTTGCTGGATCAGCGGTCGCTGGCCGGTGTTCGTGGTGACAAGATCCGCCCAGACAGGCGCCGGCGACCATGTTGTCGTCGGCGACGACGGCGAACATGAAGCCCTGGTTGCCGTCGCTGGCAAGGTAGTGCCAGCGGCGCAGGTACTCCTGGGCCTGGCGTCTCGTCTCGCCGTAGGCGTGATCGATCCGGTAGCCGCCCACTGACGGGGCGACCGGAATACTCTTTCTGGCGCCCAATGTGGCGCCTCCTTTCTGAGCGTTGAGCGCCGAAAGATTTCGGCGTCAGGGGGTGGGGAAATAAAAAATCGCCCAGCGGCCAGCGAGGGAAGAGCACCTGGGGAGGTGCCGAACCTGCGGCAGCGGGCGGGAGAATCAGCACACCCCTCAACGAAGGAGGGGTGCGGTAGCAGCGCCACGAGAGCGCGGAGTATGAATTTGATGGGAGCGGTTGCTTCGTGGGCGGGGCAGAGCCCGCCAGGGTGTCGTGGGAGCGCCTGCGGGCGCTCAGTGGCTCCAGGTTGTGAGAGGTCCAAAAGGTCGCGGTCTGAGCGGGGGGCTGCCCGTCAGGAGCGGCGGGCCTCCCAGCGCCCGGAAAGGGCGGGGAGGATGGCCGGCTGTACAGGTGGCGCCAATCAGGAGAGCGACCGACCGCCTCATCAGCGGTTAGGCCGAGTATATCACCCCCTCGCTACCTGCGAAGGGGGCGGAAAAACACTGTTCGTCTGGCGTCGGCTCCCAGCATCGGGAAGCCTTCTAGTGGCCGAGAGCGCGCATTACTGGTTCTCCGCCAATTCCTGTGGAGCAAGCCTAGAACCCAACCGCTGGTGACGCCTGCACGGCGTCAGAACCCAGGGGCAAACATCGCCTCCACAGAAATGGCGAAGAGCCAGTGCCGCGGTCTGAATGGCCAGGCTCTAGGCGATCAGTATGCGCCAGCTCGTTGAAATACTCGCCGGACGCCCGAAATAGACTTGTGAGGGAAGGCACTACCGCATTCTGATGCGGCGCCTGTTCCAGATTTTGGGCAGCCCAATGCCGAAAAGTAGCCCGCCGAGGTGTTTTTCAACGAGCTGGCGCAGTACCGAAAGGGAGATTGATGTGTTGAATGACGGTCCTGGAAATCCCTTGTTCCGATTTCCTCGTCATCTCTGGTCAGTGCTTACGCCCGCTCCGGCTCGTAGATAAGCGCTGCAACGCCGGATTTGAATGCTCGCGTCTCCACCAGCTTCAATGTTGCAGCGGCGCCGTCTTGAAACAGACGCTTGCCTGTGCCCAGCACCACCGGGTAGACCAGCAGCCGATAACGATCGACCAGGTCGTGCTGCATCAGCCAGCGTGCCAGCATACCGCTGCCGTGGACGACCAGGTTCTCGCCGTCCTGCTGCTTCAGTTGGATAATTTCCTTCAGGAGATCGCCCTTGATAATCTGCGAGTTGTTCCACTCGGCTTTGTCCAGGGTGTTGGAGACCACATATTTGCGGACGCTATTGAAGTAGCGCCCGCCCGAGGCTTCATCGGTGCGCTGCGGCCAGGCAGCCGCAAACCCCTCATACGTCACGCGCCCCAGGAGCAAGACATCGTTGGAGGTGGTCTCTTCGGCCTTGAACTGTGCGATTTCGTCATTCCAGTATGGGAAGGTCCACGTCGGGTTCTCCATCACGCCGTCCAGCGACAGGAACTCGGTCACGATCACATTTCGCATGTCAACTCCTCTCCCTAAAGCTTGAGAAGCTCTCCAATATTCCAACGAAGGAGGTCAGCGGGGGTGCCAGTAGAGGGCTTTAGCGCGTCGTAACGCGCAAAGGACCCCTCACCTGTGGTAGGCTGAAGGTGCTAAAGCCACAACCAGAC
>JAAXUL010001165.1 GCA_013336035.1 Chloroflexales bacterium | reverse complement strand
GTGCGCTGGAACATTGCCGGGAATATCATGATGGCCAGAGCCTCCCGCGCTACAGCCCGGCGAGGGCCCCCACCGTGGCCAGGCCCCAGGCGAGGCCCGCGCAGACGGGGATGGTCACAATCCAGGCCATCATGATATTCCCGGCAATGTTCCAGCGCACAGCCCGGAGCCGCCGCGATGCGCCGACCCCAAGGATGCTTGCGCTGATCACCTGGGTGGTGCTCAGCGGGTAGCCTAGCTTTGAGCCGAGCTCGATGACGATTCCGGCCGTGGTCTCGGCGGCGAAGCCGTGGATGGGCCGGAGATCGACCAGCCGCGTGCCCATGGTGCGCATGATCCGCCAGCCCCCCGAGGCCGTCCCCAGCGCCATCGCCGTCGCCGAGAGCAGGATCACCCACAGCGGGACCTCGAAGCTCTGCTGCGCGCCGTAGGCGATCAGGGCGAGCGTGATCACGCCCATGGTCTTCTGGGCATCGTTGCCGCCGTGCGAGTACGCCATCAGGGCCGAGGAGAGCACCTGCATCTGCCCGAACACCGTCTGGATCCAGGTCGGCGTGTTGTGGCCGACGAGCCGGACGATCAGGATCATCAGCAGGAGCGCCGCGAAAAATCCGACGATGGGCGAGAGCACGAGCGGCAGCACCACTTTGCTCAGGAGCGCGTCATAATGCGGGGCGCTCGGCCCGGCCTCGGCGATGGCCGCGCCGACGATCCCGCCAATCAGGGCGTGGCTCGAGCTTGACGGGATGCCGAGGTACCAGGTGAGCAAGTTCCAGATGATCGCGGCGAGCAGCGCCGCCGTGACGGTCGTCTGGGTGACCAGGGCGGGGTCGACCAGGCCGGCGCCGATCGTCTTCGCGACTGCTGTCCCGGTGATCGCGCCAAGAAAGTTAAGCGTCGCCGCCATCAGGATGGCCTGGAGCGGCGAGAGCACACGGGTGGCCACCACGGTGGCGATGGCGTTTGCCGTGTCGTGGAAGCCGTTGATAAAGTCGAAGACAACCGCCAGGAGGATCACGACCAGGAGGGAGAGCAGGGCGCTAGGCATACTTGATCACCACGGTGCGCAGCACATCGGCGACATCCTCACAGCGGTCGGTCGCGTCCTCTAGCTGCCCGTAGATCTCCTTCCAGCGGATGAGCTCGAATAGATCGTCACGCTGGCGGATCAGCTCGCTGATCGCCGCGTGCGTGATCCGGTCGGCGTCGTTCTCGAGCCGGTTGATCTCATGGACGCGCGGCAGGATATCGGGCAGGCGCTTTTTCTCGCGCAGGAGGCGGATCGCGGCGGCGATCTCTTTTGTCGCGGTGAGCAGGATGACCGCCAGCTCGCGGGCGTAGGCCCGTGGCTCCTCGACCTGATAGAGCAGCAGCGAGGCGGCCGCGGCGTGGATGAAATCGACCACGTCGTCCAGGGCCCGCGTCAGCGCCTCGATATCCGGCGGGTCGAGCGGCGTGACAAAGGTCTTGTGCAGCAGGTCGAAGATCTCGTGGGTGATAAAGTCGCCCTGATGCTCGAGCTCGCTCATCTGGCTGACGCGGCCCGGCCAGTCGTGGCCGTCCTCGAGCATGGTATAGAGCAGCTGAGCGGCGTCCACCGCGTTCTGTGCACCCTTCTCAAACCAGTCGTAGAAGCGCGGCTCGGCGGGAAGAAGCTGAAACGGCATGCGGGTAGCTCTCTCTAGACACAGGAGGCCGGCCCTGCTGCTGGGACCGACGGCTCGCCGTCACCGGAGGGCGCCCTGCTCAGCGGAGACCGGCTTCTTTCCTTCTCAACTCGCGCTTAATCATAGCATAACAAAACGGCCGCCCCACACCTGGTATCAGGTAGGCCGCCGACAGCGGCGCGCCCGCCATCGACGCCTATGCCAAAAAACCAGGCCGTGCTCCTCAGCAAGAGGCAGCCTTATCTAAAGGCCCACGGAGTCTTTACAGTAGCCCGGCGAGCGCCGCGGCGGCCGGCACCGCCTCTTGCTCCAGCTTCACGCCCGCCGCCAGCAGCCGCTCCATCAGCCCGACGCAATCCGCGAGGGCCGGATGTGTGCATAGCTCCAGCAGGCCCGCCCGGTCGCCGGCCGTGAGCGGCTGTGATGCGGCGGCGTACGCGGCGAAGGTCGCGGGGCCCATCGCGAGCGCGCCGACATCACCGAGCTTCGCCCGCAGGTGGGCCAGGATACGCAGCCCGCCCGCGTCGAGGTCGCCCCAGTGGCGGAGCAGAACGCCCGGCGCCGCCGCCCTGATCGCTCGCAGGAGCCCGATCACGGTCGGGCTGGCGAAGCCCCCCGTGTAGAGGGCCAGCACGTCGGGCGGGCGGATCGCGCACAGCTCGCTAAAGCTTGTCAGGTTCTCGACCGTGACCACGGCGCGCGCCCGGACCTGCGCGATGCGGGCTGCCCGCAGCAGCGGGGCCGGGAGCGCCAGCGAGGGCCAGAAGTGGGACAGGGTGGCCAGGTGAGCGGGCGGTAGCTCTGCCTCGGGGGCGCCTGTCTGGCCGGGCATCCCTAGCGCAAGGCTCAGCGGCCCGGCGAGCGGCACATACTCCGGCGCGCGGTCGAGCTGGCGGGCGCGCAGCAGCGCGTCGTCGTCGTCGCCGTAGAGGGGCGCGTCCGGGTCGTGGCGCCGGAGGGCGCGCAGCAGCCCGCCTCGCAGGCCGGCGAGCCGCTTGCTGTCGCCGAACAGGCGCACGCTCAGGGCCCGCTCAAGCGTGGGCGCCTCGAGGGCCGCGAGCGCCGCGAGGGCGCGCAGCAGATCCGCCGAGGCCGCCAGGTCCTCGCGGTCGAGGGGCGGCGCGGCGCGGCGGG
>JAAXUL010000020.1 GCA_013336035.1 Chloroflexales bacterium | reverse complement strand
CCGCTGAGCGGGTAGCGGGCGAAGAGCAGGCGCATGACGTCGTCGAGCGAGCGGGCGCCGCCGGTCGCGGCGCGGATCTTCATATCGAGCAGCATGCAGACCAGGCTGCCCTTCAGGTAGTACGAGATGCTCGAGTTCGCGCTATACTCGTCGGGGCGGTAGAGCTTGATCCAGGCGTCGAAGCTGCTCTGCTCGACGCTCTGTAGGTGGCGGCCGGGCTGGCTCTGCAGCTTGACGATCTCATCGGCCAGAATCTCGAAGAAGCGCTCGGGGCGCATCAGGCCGGCGCGCACGAGCAGCAGCTCGTCATAGTAGCTGGTGGCCCCCTCCATCAGCCAGAGCAGGCGTGTGTAGTTCTCGGCGCGATAGTTGAAGGGGCCCAGGGGCGCCGGGCGCAGCCGCTTCACGTTCCAGACATGGAACAGCTCGTGGCTGGTAAGCGAGAGGTAGCGCTCGTAGCTGCGCTCGGGCCGGAAGCTCCAGCGGTCGATCTGATTGGTGACGCTGTTGCGATGCTCGAGGCCGCCGCCCTTCCCGTCGGTCAGGTGCAGGATAAAGCTGTAGTGGCTGTAGGGCAGCCCGCCGAAGAAGTCGCGCTGCGCCTCGACGATACGCCTGGTGTCGGCCACAAGGCGGGCCTCATCCTCGTTGCCGCGGCCCCAGATCGCGATCTGGTGGGTGATGCCGTCCACCGTGAAGCTGAGCAGGCGCTGGGCGCCGCACTCGACCGGGCAGTCGATCAGCTCGTCGTAGTCGACCACGGTAAACAGGTGCCGCTCGGGGCGCGGCTCGGCCACCACGGCGTCGCCACGCAGCGGCGTCAGGCCGCTGCTCACCTGCCAGCCCGCGGGGGTCTCGATGATCAGGCGCATCTGCTCGGCCGTGCGACCAGGGGCGTACATAAACACCGTGGCCCCGTTGAAGTAGCCGTGGCTGCCGTCGAGGTGGCTGGTGCGCACCGTCAGGTCGTTGGCGTAGACCTGGTAGCGCGCGGTGAGCTTGGTGGCGCCGGCGGTCTCGACGCGCCAGGTGTCTTTGGCGATCTTGCGCCAGGCCAGGGCGGCGCCATCGGGCGCCTGCGCGGCGAAGGCCTGCACGTGGCGGGCGTAATCGCGGACCATGTACGAGCCGGGCGTCCACGAGGGCAGCACCAGGTCAACGTAGGGCTCGGCCAGGCCGTCGAGCTCGACGGCGAGGTGGAAGAGGTGCGTGTGGGGCGCGGGCATCCCAATGATGTAGGTGATCATATCTCTAGCTCTCAGGCTTCGGGGAGCGCCACCGCGAGGAGGCGCAGCCAGTTCTCGCCCATGATATCGGCAATCGCCTCATCGCTGTAGCCCGCGGCGCCCAGGGCCTCGGCCACGCGGGGCATGTCGGCGATGCTGTCGAGCTCGCGCGGAATATGCTCGCGGCCGATCCCCCCGTCGAGGTCGCTGCCGATAGCGGCCTGGCGCGCATTCCCGGCGATCTGGCAGACCCGGTCGATATGGCGCACCAGAGTCTCGACCCCGTAGCGCTCTTTGGGGTCGCCCCGCTGGTACTCGGCGGCCAGGAAGGCGTTGAAGATCACCGCGCCGATCACCGCGCCGCGCTCGAGCAGGGCCCTGACCATCGCGTCGCTCAGGTGCCGGTCGGCCACCCGCTCGGGGGCCAGGGCGCGACAGTTGCTGTGCGAGGCGATCACAGGGCCCTGCCAGAGCTCGAGGGCCTGCCAGAAGCTCTCCTCGGCCATATGGCTTATGTCGAGTATTATCCCGGCCCGGGCCAGCTCGGGCAGCAGGGCCCGGCCCAGGTCGGTGAGCGGGCCGGGCTGCATGGTGCCGCCGCAGTAGCGCGTGGCCTGCCAGGCGGGCCCGACGATGCGCACGCCCTGGGCGGCCCACCAGCCGGCCTCGGCGGGCTCGACGATCGGGTCGCCGTTCTCCATCAGGACGACGATGCCAAGGGGCGCGTCGCCGGCCGCCCACGCGGCCCTGTGGGCGGCCAGATCGGCCCGGGTGCGGATGATCCTGGCCAGGCCGCGGCCCGCGAGGCCGCGATAGTAGTCGAGCTGGGCGGCAGCCTGGGCGTGGGCCTCGGCGGGCGTGGCGTAGGCCTGCTCACGGGGGAGGCCGGCGCCCTCGGTGCTGGCGGGCAGCGTAAAGAGCGTGGCAAAGGCCAGGCCGACCCCGCCGCGCCGCAGATCAGGCAGGCCCACCGTGGCCGAGCCGATGTTGGGGTTAGGCGGCTGCTCGGCGGCGCGGATGGTCGCTATGCCGGCCTCGAAGGCGCGCCCCAGCTGCAGGACGTTGTACGCGATGTCGAGGTGTCCATCGACAAACATTCGGCAACCCTTCAGTTCAGCGCGAAGTAGCGCGTGTTAAGCCGGTGCTGGTCAAAGCCTGGGCTAAAGATCAGCGCGACAGCCTTCTCGTCCACGGGCAGCCCTCGAGCTGGCCGCCGGGCAGAAGGTTGACGTCGAGCCTGGGCAGCTCGTCGGGAAGGATGCAGACGTCAGGGTGATCGATCGCCTCGGCCCCAGGGTCGGCCGCGCCG
>JAAXUL010000019.1 GCA_013336035.1 Chloroflexales bacterium | reverse complement strand
GCCGCGCCGCTGAGGCGCCCCGCGGGGCGGGGTCGCTCATCAGGGTCTGCTTGAGGGCGACGACAGCCCCAAGGCGCTCATCGACGGCCCTGTAGACCGCGCCCCTGGCGCCCTGTGCGATCAGGGCAAGGATGCGGTAGCGGCCCTGCAGGAGCGTGTCGGTTTGGGGCTGCATCGGCTGTCGCGCCTTGCGCTATCTGCATCAGCGCAGACCAGGCATTCCGCACGGCGCTGCGGAAGCGTGGTTCATGACTCGGTATATGGCAGGAACAGGCGCTCAAAGAGCAGCTCGAAGCTGGGCGACTCGCGAGAGATACGCTCGTAGATCTCGACCACGCGCGCGGCCTGGCCGCGACGGCTCCAGAGCGCCACGGCGAAGCGATCGTCGGCGACGACCCCGCGCTGGCGCAGGAAGGCGTAGAGCTGCTTGATCGCGGTGCAGATGTCGCGCACCTGCCGGGCCGAGCTGTTCATGACCCGCCGCGGGTAGAAGTAGAACAGGCACTCGTCGAGGGTGGCGTAGTCGCCCTCGGCGAGGCTGCGGCCATAGTACGAGGCGAGGAAGTCCGCGTAGATGTTGAGGGCGCGGGCGCGGATCCGGGCCGTCGCCTCGCTCTTGCCCATCTCGAGCAGATAGTCGTAGAACTGGCCGATCAGGTCGCCGCTGGCGGCGAAGGCGTCGCTGGACTCTTCGTCCTCGAGGTCGTCGTTAAGATCGTCAACCTCGTCGTCCTCCCAGACGTCCTGCCACTCGCCGGAGAGGGCAATATCGAGCCCGGCGCGCTCGACCTCATCGGGGGGGATAATGTCGATGCGCGGGAAGAGCTCGGGGGCGCGGGCCAGCAGCATATTGAGGTGGCCGGCGATGATCAGCTCGGCATCTTCGGGGCGAGCGGTCCGCAGACGGTCGGCGTCGCCGGACGGGATCAGCTCGAAGAGCCGGTCGCGGGCGGCCTGGAGGGTCGCGGGGTCGGTGGGGTCGACCTCATCCTCGGCGAGGGCGGCGCCAGCGTCCCAGGGCTCGTCCACCTCCCAGGTGCCGTCGGCCATATCGCCGAGGCCGCCGAAGAAGGGGCGGTGGACAAGGTCATCGTCGAGGCCGCCGTAGGCGGCGGAGGCCCGCTGAACCTGGCCGCTCCAGAGGCCGGCCTCGGCGTCGATCTTGCGGGCGCGGCCCAGATCGTGCTGGAGGGCGTCGATCTCGGCGAGGAGGGCGGCGTCGGCGCTGTTATGGTCGTGCTCAGCGCGCTGGCCGGCGTCAAAGACCTCGTCGGAGCCGAAGAGGTGCAGCGAGGCGAAGCGCTGGCTGGTGAGGAAGATGTCGTCGACGAGCTGGAGGCGGCCGTCGTTCATGACGAGGTGCTGCCACGGGCTGCCGGGGTAGGCGGCGCGCCAGGGCGCGGTGGCGAAGACAGGGAGCACGACCTCGTCGCAAGGGACGAGGGCGGCCTGCGAGCGGCGGACTCGCTCGACGACGGCCTCGAGCAGCTCGGCGTCCTGGTCGGCGACGGCGCCGGCGCGGAACTCGTCGCGCGCCTCGCGCTCGACCAGCAAGACGAGGGGCTCGGCGCTGGTGACGGTGACGACGACGCTGTCTCCGGGGCGGAAGGCGGTGCGGGCGTAGAAGGCCCTGAGGTCGAAGGCGGGCAGGGCGGCGTCGCGGGCGCTCTCGGCGTCGAGGTCGAGGTAGGTGATACGGGCGCCCGCGGCGTCGCGCATCACGCACTCGCCGCTGCGCAGCCCGGCGAAGGGCTGGAGGTGGGCCATGGGCAGCAGGCCCGCCTCGAGATCGCGGACGCGGGGCAGACAGCGAAAGCGAAGGCCCTGCAGGGCGACCCGCAGCGGCACGAGCTGGCTGCGGCTGAGGCGAAGCCAGCCAAGGGTCAGCCCATCCCAGCGGAGCCGCTCGCGGATCGTGGCGTAGGGGTTCTTGGCGCTACTGGGGCGCTGCTCGAGCACGCGCTCGAGCACGCGCCGCTCGTCGACGGGGCCGTCGTACTCCCCGGCGAGGTGGCGCAGAATGCTGGCGATTGTAGGCTCGTTGTGGGTCATGACCCCAACTCCATCCGTCCTAGGATTCAAGAGAACGAGACCGGCCGGGCGCCCTCGCGAGGGCCCCATCCTGCGAACAGGTCGGGGTGGATAAGGCTGGCGAGCAGCTCGAGGCTATCGACAATCCGTGGGCCAGGGCGGCTAAGGTAGCTGTTGCTATCGATGGCGTAGACGCGACCGGCGCGGACAGCGGGCAGGGCAGACCAGCCGGGGCGATGGGGGAGGATCACCTCGGCCTCGTGGACGGTCCGGCTGAGGTCAAAGCCACAGGGGGTCAGGATGATCACCTCGGGGGCGAAGGCGATCACCTCGCCCCACTGGAGGCGCCTGGCCGGCTCGCCGGGGCGGCCGAGCCCCGCCTTGCCGCCGGCGATCTCGATCAGCTCGGGGAGCCAGTGGCCCGGGCCGAAGGGCGGGTCGAACCACTCGAGGCAGGCCACCCGGGGGCGCGCCGCCACGCCAGCGGACGCCTCGCGCACACGCTCGACGCGCGAGCGCAGGCCGGCGACCAGGGACTGGGCCTCGGCGCCGCGGCCGGTGGCGCCGCCGACGGCCACGATAGAGCCGAAGATCCCATCCAGGCTGTTGGGCTCGAGCGAGAGGATGCGCGGCGCGCCGCCGACCTCGGCCGCGGCCCGCTCGACCACGCTAAACGCGACGGCACAGACATCGCAGAGCGCCTGGGTGAGAATAAGGTCAGGGCGCAGCTGATCGAGCAGGGCGCCGTCGAGATGGTAGAGCGACAGGTTGTCGCGCAGCTGGCCGCGCACCGCAGCATCGATCTCTTCGGAGCTAGCGCTGCTATGATCAAGGGCGCTGCGGGTGATCACGGGGCGCTCGCGGGCCTCTGGCGGGTAGTCACACTCATGGGTGACCGCCACCACCTGATCGCCGAGCCCCAGAGCAAAGGCGATCTCAGTCGTGCTGGGAAGGAGCGAGACAATACGCATCCAGAGTTCTCCCTGGCAGCCACCGTCAACGGGTACAGGGTAGCATCACGAGGGGGGGGTGTCAAGGAGCGCGGGAGGCCACACAGCCCCTAATCGATCAGCATCACCTTGAGGAAGTTGGTCGGCCCGTAGCTGTAGATCGGGTGGCCGCCGGTGAGCACGATCACATCGCCGCGCTGACAGGTGCCCCGGTCGCGCAGGAGCAGCTGGATCTGCTTCTCCAGCTCGTCGAGGCGGTCCTCGACCTGGATGACCAGGGGGACCACACCCCAGTAGAGCGCGGTGCGCCGGGCGGTCTCCTCGGTGGAGCAAAGCGCCATGATCGACACGTTCGGCCGGTAGTGCGAGACGAGGCGGGCGCTGGAGCCGCTCTGGGTGAGCACGGCGATCGCGCGCACCGGCTTGACGCGAGCGATCGTGCAGGCGGCGTCGGCGATGGCCCGCGGGGTCGACTGGACCTCGGGGATCGCCCAGCGCGGGCTGGCGACATCAGAGCCGGTGTGGGCCCCGATGCCCTCGATGGCGTCGGCGATCAGGGCCATCATCTGCACCGCCTCGAGCGGGTAGGCGCCGGCCGCCGTCTCGCCGCTGAGCATGACCGCGTCAGAGCCGTCGATGATCGCGTTGGCGACGTCGCTGGCCTCGGCACGGGTGGGGCGGGGGTTCTGGATCATCGACTCGAGCATCTGCGTGGCCGTGATCACGGGGATGAGAGCCCGGTTGGCCGCATCGATGATCTGCTTCTGGACCAGCGGCACCCGCTCGGGCGGCATCTCGACGCCAAGGTCGCCGCGGGCCACCATAACCCCGTCTGCGGCGGCCAGAATCTCGGGCAGCACGTCGAGGGCCTCGGGCCGCTCGATCTTGGCGATCACCGGGGTGCTCTTGCCGGCCCGCCGGATGATCTCCTTCACCTCGATGATGTCGCTGGCCTTGCGCACGAATGAGAGGGCCACATAGTCTACGCCCTGCGCGAGGCCGAAGTGCAGGTCCTCGATATCCTTCTCGGTGGCCGCGGGGGCGCTCACACGCACGCCGGGCAGGTTGATGCCCTGGTGCTCCTTCAGGCGCCCACCGTGGACCACCTCGGTCTCGACCTCGCTGTCGCTGTGCGCTATGACGAGCAGCTCGATCAGGCCGTCGGAGAGCAGGATGCGGTCGCGGGGGCGCACGTCTTTCGGCAGCGCCTTGTAGGTCGTGGCGACCCGCTCGGCAGTGCCGATCACTGGCTCGATCGTGAGCAGGAAGCGCTGGCCGGCGCTGAGCTCGACGGGCTGGCCGCCCTCAAGCGGGCCGGTGCGGATCTTGGGGCCCTGGAGGTCCTGGAGGATGGCGATATGCTTGCCGGCGTCGGCCGCGGCGCGGCGGACCATCGCCAGGCGGGCGGCATGGTCGGCGTGGGTGCCATGCGAGAAGTTCAGACGGGCGACATTCATCCCGGCCTTGATCAGGCCGACGATCCGCTCGGGGGTGCTGGTGGCGGGCCCAAGGGTGGCAATGATCTTCGTCCGACGCATCGGGTCATGTCTCCTCGCTGGGGCGTAGCCGGGGCCGCGCCCGTGCCTCACCGGGTCTACAGTCGCGTCATCTACGGCTTCACGGTCAGCAGAGGCGCGATCTGGCTGTACAGCTTCTCGCCGATACCCGTCACCTCACGAAGCTCTTCGACGGCGCTGTAGGGGCCAGCCTCGGCGCGGCGGGCGACGATCCGCTCAGCGAGCGTCGCGCCGATCCCGGGCAGATCCTCCAGGTCGGCCGCCGTGGCGCGGTTGAGGTCGAGCAGCCCCGCGCTGTCTGAGCCGGCGGCGGGCTCGGCAGGGCCAGGGGCGGTGGCCTCGACCATCGTGGGGACATGGATGTGGGCGGCGTCGCTGAGGGCCTCGGCCAGATTGAGCTGCTCGACGGCGGCGTCGGGGGTAAGCCCCCCGGCGGCTACGACAGCGTCCTTCACGCGGGCGCCGGGCGGCAGCAGATAGACGTCCGGGTGGGGCACAGCGCCAGAGACGTAGACGATGAGCTCGGCGGGCGCGTCACCCTCGGGTGGCACAGCCTCGAGCGGCGGCAGGTCCACCGCCGCGATAGGCAGGTCTGGCGCCGTCGGGGCGGCCGGCCGCGCCACCAAGCCGAACCCTAGCACGATCACACCTACGAGAAAGCAGGCCGCCGCCGCGATCAGCCGCGGGCGGCTCAGGGCTACGCTCAGGTCCATACGAGCCTCCTTGACAATCCATGCCGCTGCACAGCATGTACCGCCAGGGGAGCCCAAAGGATGCGATGTCGCGCGCCGCTGATGCTCTACCATTATAGCATCTCGCACCTCAAATGGTTGCGACGGGAACGAATCGGGCGCGGCACGCACATGCCAAAGATCGAGTACACTTGGCCCTGAGACTCGCTCGTGCTGAGGAGATCGCCATGCTCATCTGCGAGGATCAGCGCAGTGGCAACGGCTGCGGCGCCGAAAACCCCGACGAAGCCACCGTTTGCCAGCGCTGCGGCAGCTCGCTCCGCTTCGCCGTTCGCCTACACAACCCTGGCAGCGAGGTCGGCCGCTACACGATCGTCCGCGTGATCGGCCACGGCACCTTCGGCGCGGTCTACGAGGCGGTGCGCACCAGCGCCCCCGAGACCCGCCTCGCCCTGAAAGAGACCTTCGAGGCGCCCACCGTGCGCGGCTTCTACCGCGAGTTCGAGGCCCTCTCGAACCTGCGCCACCCCAATCTGCCGATCTACTATGATTTTTTCGAGGATGGCGACTCTGGCTACCTGGTGATGGAGTTCATCCCCGGCGATAGCCTCGACGAGATAATGACCCGCAAGCGCTCGCCGCTCTCCGAGCAGCTGATCGTCGCCTACATCGTCCAGCTCTGCGACCTGCTGAGCTACCTGCACAGCCGCCACCCGCCGATCATCCACCGCGACATCAAGCCGGCCAATATCCGCGTCACCCCCGAGGGCGTGGTCAAGCTGGTAGACTTCGGCATCTTCAAGCGGGGCATCCAGCGCACCCGCCAGTCGGTCCACGGCCTCGGCACGCTCGAGTATATGCCCCTCGAGCAGTTCGACTGGGCCGGCGGCACCGACCAGCGCAGCGACATCTACGCCCTCGGGGCGACCGCCTACCACCTGCTCACCCAGCGCTACCCCGAGAGCGCCCCCAAGCGCACCGCCAAGGCCCGCGACCCGCTGCGCCCCCCCCACAAGGTCAACTCACGCATCTCGCGCCACGTCTCCGAGGCCGTGATGCACGCCATGGGCCGCTTCCCCCAGGACCGCTACCCCAACGCCGAGGCCTTCAAGCGCGATCTGCTCGGCAGCAGCCAGCGCTACATCACCGGCGCGACGATCGGGCGGCGCCTAAAGGGCCACCAGAGCTTCGTGCACGCCGTGGCCTGGGAGCCGGCGGGCCGCCTGATGGTCAGCGGCAGCGCCGACAAGACTCTGCGCATCTGGCGGGCCGAGGACGGCGCCACCATGGCCTGCCTCGAGGGCGGTCACACCGACCGGGTGCTGTGCGTGGCCTGGAGCCCCGACGGCCGGACGATCGCCAGCGGCGGCGCCGACCGTATCGTGCAGCTCTGGAGCGCCGAGGACGGCCGCCTGCTGAAGACCCTCGCCGGCCACAGCGATCAGGTGACCTGCCTGGCCTGGAATATGGCCGGCGATGTGCTGGCGACGATCAGCGCCGACAGTACCGTGCGCCTCTGGGCCTATGGCGACGACGAGGGCGAGCCCCGCGAGCTGCTGGTGCCCGAGCGCCCCAAGGGCTACGCCGCCGCCTGGCGCCCCGACGACCAGATCCTCGCCACCGGCTACGGCGATGGCCTGGTGCGCCTCTGGCAGGTCGACGAGCCCGTGCGCGTCCATAACCTGGCCGGGCACAGCAGCTATGTCTACAGCGTCGCCTGGAGCCCAGACGGCCAGACGCTGGCCAGCGCCGGCGCCGACAAGACGGTGCGCCTCTGGCGCCTGGCCCAGGGCGGCCTGGTGAACGAGCTGCAGAAGTACAAGAACTGGGCCGCCCAGCTGGCCTGGAGCCCGATCAGCAAGGTGGCCGGCTATAACGACCCGGCCCAGCAGGACATGTGGCTGTGGCGCGTCGGCGACGGCAGCCTGGCGACCACCCTCACCGGGCACCACAACTATGTCTACAGCGTCGCCTGGAGCCCCGACGGCCAGGCGCTGGCCAGCGCCGGCGCAGACTCGACCATCCACCTCTGGCGCGACGATGGCTCGGCGATCTGCACGCTCACCGGCCACACCGACTGGGTCAGCTGCGTGGCCTGGAGCCCCGACGGCTACCTCCTGGCCAGCGCCAGCCTGGACGGCACCGTGCAGCTCTGGGATCTCGAGTAGCGGGCCGCCCCAGGCCCGTGACGCTATAATGGTCTGGGCAGCGGCGCGAGCGGCGAGGCGTATGAGCGACAACCTGACCTTCCCCCCTGGCTTCATCTGGGGCGCGGCCACGGCCGCCTACCAGATCGAGGGCGCCTGGGACACAGACGGCAAGGGCGAGAGCATCTGGGATCGCTTCGCCCACACGCCGGGCAAGATCGCCGGGGGCGACACGGGCGATATGGCCTGCGACCATTACCACCGCTGGCAGGAGGATGTCGCCCATATGGCGGCCCTCGGCCTGAGCAGCTACCGCTTCAGCATCGCCTGGACGCGCGTCTTCCCCGATGGCGGGGCCCAGCCCAACCAGCGCGGCCTCGACTTTTACCGCCGCCTGGTCGAGGCCCTCAACAGCCGTGGCATCGCCCCCGCCGTGACGCTCTACCACTGGGATCTGCCGCAGGCGCTGCAGGACCGCGGCGGGTGGCTCAACCGCGATACCGCCCTCCGCTTCGCCGAGTACGCGGCCTTCCTGTTCCGCCAGCTCGGCGGCGAGGTGCCCCTCTGGATCACCCACAACGAGCCCTTCATGCAGGCCTTCTACGGCCACGGCACCGGCGAGAACGCGCCCGGCCACCGCAACCCGTGGGAGATCCTGACCGTCGGCCACCACCTGCTGCTCTCGCACGGGCTTGCCGTCGAGGCCTTCCGCGCCGCGGCGCCGCGCCCGGCCAGCCCCGCGGCCCCCGCCCCGCAGATCGGCATCGTGCTCTTCATCTGGCCCCAGCACGCCGCCTCGGATAGCCCGCGCGACCTGGCGGCCAACAGCGTGGTCGACGGCAGCATGAACCGGCTCTTCCTCGCGCCCCTCTTCGCCGACGGCTACCCCGACGACATACTGCGCCACTTCGCGCGGCGCGGTATGCGCCCTGCCGTGCGCCCCGGCGATATGGCCATCATCGGCCGGCCGCTCGACTTCCTCGGCATCAACACCTACACGCGCCTGATCAACCGGGCCGCCCCGCGCGACCTGCTGAGCGGCGCCCGGCAGCTGCCGCCCCACGGGCCGACCACGGCGATGGGCTGGGAGATCTACCCCGACTGTATCGGCGAGGCCCTGCGCAAGGCCCGCGAGTACACCACCCTGCCGCTCTTTATCGCCGAGAACGGGGCGGCCTTCGACGATGTGGTCGGCCCCGACGGCACGGTCGACGACCAGCCCCGCGTAGACTACCTGCGGGCCCATATCGCCGCCGCCCGCCGGGCCATCGCCGAGGGGATCGACCTGCGGGGCTACTATATATGGACCCTGATGGATAACTTCGAGTGGTCGAAGGGCCTCGGAAAGCGCTTCGGGCTGATCTACACCGATTTCACCACCCAGCGGCGCATCTGGAAACGCTCGGCCCACTGGTACCGCGATGTCATTGCCCGCAATGGGCTTCCTCAGGAGTAAGACACACGATGCAGAGCGTCAGCTTTGAGCGAGCCGCGTCATTCTACGACGCCACACGGGGGTATGGGCCGGGCAGCGCGGAGCGCATCCGCGACGCGATCGTGGCGCGGACGGAGGCCACGGCGCACACCCGTTTCCTCGAGCTTGGCGTCGGCACGGGGCGGATCGCGCTGCCGTTTCTCGAGGCCGGGTTCAGCTACGCCGGGGTCGACCTGGCCCAGCCGATGCTCGACGTCCTGCTCGAGAAGGCCCGCGGCTGGCCGCGCCTGCCCATGCTCGTGATCGGCGACGTGCTGCGGCTCCCCTTCGCCGCCGGCAGCTTCGACACGATCCTGGCCGTCCATCTGCTGCATCTGGTGGCCGACTGGCGCGCCACCCTGCGCGAGGCCCGCCGGGTGCTCCGGCCCCGCGGCGCCCACCTTCTGCTCGCCGGCGACGCTGGCGCCGAGGAGTGGGACGGCGCGGACGCGGCGAGCCTGCCGCCGCCTGTGCAGGCGCAGCGTGCCTGGAAGAGCATCTTGAACGACCTTGGCCTGTCAGGCCACGAGGGCCAGCCCGGCGCCAGGCCCCACGACCCGGCTGTGCGCGAGGCCCTGGAGGAGCTGGGCGCCTCGGTCGAGCTGCTCGAGCTGGCCGAGTACGAGCGCCTCCCGCTCTCGGCGCGCGACGTGGTGCGGGGCTACGGCCAGCGCATCTACAGCTCGGACTGGGCACGCCCCGACGAGCTGCACGGCGCGGCTATGGCCCACATCGAGCGCTGGCTCGCAGAGCAGTGCCCCGACCCTGACACGTCCTACACCCTCAAGGGGCGCTTCCGAGCTCTGCTGGCGCGGTGGGAGTAGCCGCTGCATCCCTGCACGTGAACGCCTTGGCAATGAAGCCCCGCCCGTCGCAGAGCCACAGCCAGCCGTCGGTGTCGTCGCCGACCAGCACGCGCTCGCCGCGGGCCAGGATGTCGGCCACGGGGAAGTTGGTGCCGCGGCCCTGGCGAATGCGCAGGCCGCTCTCGGCGGTGACGGTGACATACCACCGGGCAGGGGACGGGGCGGGCTTGGGCGGGACGCTCGTCTTCTTCTTCATCTCGCCCTGCCACGCCTTGATGTGCTGAACCACCTTGCGCGCGTACGCCTCGGGGTCGTTCTGGTCTGCCTTCGGGGCATACCTGTGCAGAATCTCGCCCAGGGTTGTCAGCTCCAGCTGCTGGCAGTAGACGTTGAGCACCAGCTCGCACCAGTCCTCCAGCCCGGCGGCCCAGCTCACATACTTCGCGAACTGGCCGGAGCCAGTCTTGATCACCTTACCCCGGCCGGCCTGCTGGGGCTTGCGCAGATTGCCCCAGTTGCGGGTATCGTAGCTGTGCACGATGCCCGCCGTCCCCGCGCCGCTCTCGTGGACAAAAAAGGCGAGGGCGATCCCGCGGTCGATGCCGTAGCGGCCGGGGATATCGGCCAGATCGGCGGCCTCGGACGCGGCCGGCGAGCGAAGGGCGACCAGGACTTCGATAAACTTATCGCGGCTGATCGAGTGCGCGCGTCGCATAGGCGGGTTGCTCTCGATCCCGCCGTAGTCCTCACCAATCGAGCCGAGGGCGCCTGTGATCGGCTGCATCGCGTCCTCCTTTGCTGCTAGCTACTCATAATTAAAGAGCCAGCAGGCGCCTGACTCTTGCTCGCCAGCAGGGAGGATCGCTAAAAGGCCCGAGGCCGTGCCCTCGGGCCCGCACACGTATAACACCGGCTCAGGCGGCGCTGGTCAGGTGGCCTCGCGGACGCCCCTGGCCCCGGCGGCCAGGGCCGCCAGGGTGCGCTGGCCCACCAGGTCGAGCGCCGAGGACAGGAAGACCGGGATGTTGACTGTCGCCATCATGGCCATATCTTCCTGCAGCGTGCTGTCCTCGTCGAGGAAGCGCAGCACCTGCGGCGGGCTATTCCGGCTAAACAGCTGGCTGAAAAAGGTCTTGCCGCTCTCGCGGCCCGAGTCAAGCACATTGAGCAGGACGCTGTCCATCAGCGCGTGGCGGCTAACGGATGGCTCGGGGTAGAACGGCTGGCCCGTGGCGCGCAGGCTGGTGGCGATCTGGCGCGACTGGCGCTGGATGCGCTGGAAGGTGTAGCCGGTCGAGGCTTTGGTCATCCCGCCCGCTGTGCCGATCGTGATCACGTGCGGGCTCGGCCGTCGCGCAAAGGGCAGATCGGTCATCGGGATGACCCCGTACTCGACATGCTGGATCTCGTAGCTCGTGAGCCCGAGCTGCCCGGTGATATAGCGCCTGAGGCCGGCATCGTAGAAAGCCTGGTCAGCCAGCTCGGGCGAGAAGAGGGTGTACTCGACCAGGGCGGTGCGCTCGTCGTAGGGCAGCACATACACAAAGCGCACATCGTCGCCCTGCTCGACGCGGAAGTCCATGAAGGTTGCCGCGGCGGGGTCGAACACCGGCGTCGGGGCGTTGATCACCCAGCCCTTGAAGTGCTGAAGCCAGTAAGTGTACGCCGGCGGCACCGGCTCCGGAGCGTAGATGCTGCTGAAGGCCCAGCTCCCCTCATAAGGCTGCCCGTCAACCGTGACGGTGACGCCATCGGCGTGGTCGTCGATGCGCTCGACGCGGCCATAGCAGCGGGTCACATTGGGCTGATCCGCAAGCCACTCGTCCATATAGCGGTAGAAGTCGCTGCCGTGGATCATCTTGTAGCGGTAGGGTGTGATCGCGATCTGGAAAGGCTGCCCCTCGCCACAAAACCAGAGCCGGTCCCAGCTGCGTGCGACCACAGGCTCAAAGGCGCCCACGCCGACCTCCCAGAAGCACCAGGTGCGGTCATTGCGCCGCTTCGGCTCTCGGTCAACCAGCAGCACGCGTCGGTCGCGCAGACCAGCTAGCCCCAGATGGTAGGCTAAACTCAGTCCGGCGGCGCCGCCTCCCGCGATGATGTAATCGAACTGGTTCATAGATTTGTGCCTGAGCTATGCGATTGATCAGAAGCACCTGCAGAATATGAGGCGGCCCGCACTGCGCCCATCGCTGAGCCGGCGCTGCCTCTGCTGCATACTACCAGCATCCGGCCCGCAGGTCCAGAAACAGGTCCGCGCCACCCCCGCTTCACGCCGCCCGCGGCCACAGACCTGCCCTGGCTGATATTCTAAACCTTTCCTTAACTAATGTCAGGACACTGTAATGTCGCGAGCTTGTCGGGAAGAGGCCGCTCCCGTTAGCATCCATATGTGAGCAAGCGCCCAAGGCAACTCTGGGAGCACCCGATGCTAACAACCAAGACGCTTCCCTTCATGCCCGGCAGACGCGCCCTGCGCCACTACCGCACCGAACTCCAGGCCCGCCTCGCCGCCGAGCCCGCCGCCCGACTCTTGCCCAGGCTGCTGAGCCTGCCCCTGGGCAGCGAGCCCCTGCCTGACCCGGCGGCCATCCTGGCCCTCGGCCCATCGCTCACTATCCACGGGCCGCCCGCGGGCGGCCGCTCCCTGGCCTTGATCCAGACCGCCGCCCGCTGGGCCGAGACGGGCGGCGTCGGGCCTGTCCTCTACCTGCCCCTGGCCGAGATCGACCTGCCTAATCTCTCGCCGCGAGCGGTCGTGGCGGGCGCTGTCCATAGGGCTGGCCTGCGCCCCGAGCTCGTCGAGGGGCAGCGCCCAGGCATCCTGCTGATCGACGACTGGGAGCTGCTGACCGCCGATCGGCGCGCGCTCTGGCAGCACTTCGTCGTCGCCGGGGTCGCCCACTGGACGGCCCTGCGCGCCATGATCGCGCTGCCACCCGGCGGCCCGTGGCCCGGCCTGCGCCCTATCACCATTGCCCCCCCTGACGATGAGCGGCTCGCGGCATGGCTCACCCATCTGCTGCCCGACCAGAGCGTCGAGCCAATACTGGCCGCGCTACGCCACGAGCCTCTGGCTGACCTGCGCGAGCGCCTGGCTGATCTGGTGCTCCTCGCCCTGACCTACCCCATTGGAGGTATACCCACCTCGCGAGCCCAGCTGTATGAGCGCGCCTTTGCCCTAGCGCGCCCGGTGCTCGATCTGGCCGCAGACAGCATACCGCCGCCGACGCCAGGCTTGTCCGGCGTGCCGGCGCTCTGCGATCAGCCGTCGGCAGTCCTGCTCGGGCGGGCCCTGCTGCGCCACTACCGCCTGGCGCGCGCGCTGGCTGGCGGCGACGACCTCGTGACGCTGGCGAGCCTGCCGGCGACCGAGCGCGCCGCCGTCGCCCCGCTGGCCGCTGGGCTGCTCGACGACCCGACGCCTGTCCTGGAAGCGCTATGGTCCGCGGGCGACGACGAGGCAAGCCTGCGGGCGCTAACCATCTGCGCGCGCGAGGCCCCGGCGCGTGCGCCGCTGATCGGCCTGCGCCTCGCTGAGCACCTGGCGGGCTCCGCCCAGCCCGAGGCCCAGGCCCTTCTGCCCAAGCTCGCCCCAGCCCTGCCCGCCCTTCTGAGCGCCGCGGGCCACCTCGACGTATCGCGCACCCTGGCCGCGCTACGCTCGACCGCGACGGCCCTGCCCAACGCCCCAGCTCTATGGCTCCAACTCTGCGACGATCTTGCAGCGCCGGCTGCCCTGCGCTGGGCGGCGGCGGACCTTGTGGCGGCCGCGCCCCCTGCCGCCGCCACTCTGGCCGAGATGCCCGCCGGCGCCTCGCCCACAGCTATGGCGCCGCGAGCCTTCATCGCGGCCCTGGCAGGCCCCACCTCCCGGGCTGCGCTAGCAAGCGAGCCCCTGCGGTCGGCCCTTGTGGCTCTGTTCGAGCAGCTCGACGCCGCTGAGCGCCGGGCCATCGTCGCCAACATCCTGATCGAGGACCTGGCGCTGCCCGAAGAGCTGCGAGCGCTGGCCCTCGGCAGCGCCAGCGGCGATATGGTCGAGCAGGCGGCGGTCGGCCCCTCGCCGGCCCTGCGCCGGGCAGCCCTGACGGCCCTGGCCTCGGGCGAGCCCACGGCCGCCCTATCCGCGCTGGCCCGCGCCCTGACCCGGCCCGATGCGGGGAGCGAGGCCCGGCGCGAGGCGCTCGACGAGATCGCCGCTGTGCCCCACCAGGGGGCAGCAGACATCCTGATCAGGGCAGCCCTTGACGCGAGGCTCGCACTGCCAGTCCGCCTGCGTGCGGTAGACCTGCTGGCAGGAATGAGCACCGCCGGCGTCCACACCCTGCGGCGCCTGCTGGCCACCGCTGGGCTGCCTGTCGTACTGCGCGCGGGGGCGGTCGGGCATCTCGGGCGCCTCGCGGCAGGCGAGGCATTGCCGGCCCTGGCGGCCATCCTGGCCAGCCCGGGCGAGCCCGTGCTCCGCCGATCGGCCGCGACAGCCCTGGGCGCCCTCGGGCAGCGGCCCGAGCTACGCGAGCGGGCCGCCTCGGCCCTCGTGGCCGGCCTGCGCTACAGCGCCGTCGACACGGCCCTCGGCGAGCGGATCGCCCGCGCCCTCGGCAACACCGGCGCCCCAATCGCCCTGCCGGCCCTCGCCGGGCTCCTTGCGCCAGGACTGGCCGAGCCGCTGCGCGCCGCGTGGCTGCGCATCGCCCCTGACCTGGGCCGGACCCCGGCCTTCGCATGGCCCACCCTCGATCTGCCGACGCCGGCCCGCCTCGCCCTGCTCGACGCTCTGGCCGACGGCGGCACCCTGGCCGACCCGCCGAGCCGTCTTGCTGAGCTGGCCGCCCGCCAGGCTACTTGCCTGGCTATCGCCGCCACCGAGGGCCTCGCCACCCTGGGTAGGTCGCTCGAGCTTCGGAGAGGCACACTCATCGCCCTCCGCCGCTGTATCTCGGGCGAAGAGCGCACCGATGTGGTCCGGGCCGCCCTGGCCGCCCTGGCCCAGGTAGGGCAGCCGGCCTCCGAGCTTGGCGCTATCCTTGACGACCCGGGGGCAAGCCCGAACCTACGCTGGCTCGCCGTAGAGGCCCTTGGCAAGAGCCCTGAGGCCCTTGAGATCCTGCGCCGGCGATTCGATCACGCGGCCGACGAGCCATTTGTGCAAGCTAAGGCCATCGAGACCCTGGGAGCCAGGGGCTATGCCCCGGCCCTGGGAGTCCTACGCCGTATTGCGCGGGGGGCTAGCGTCGACCCTCACCTACGCCGAACAGCCATCACCGCTCTGGGGCAGATCGATGCCCCCGAGGCCGCAACGGCCCTGGCCGCCCTGGCCGCCGACCACGAGGCGCCCGCCGAGCTACGGGCCGCGGCCGCGGCGGCACTGCCGGCGAAGCTAGGCCCCGACGAGCAGGTCACCCTGCGCCAGGCCCTGCGGGGCGAGCGGCTGCCGGCTGATCTAGTGGCGGCCCTGGCCCGCGCCCTGGCCCGCGCCGGCGAGATCGAGGCGCTCCCGTCCCTTGTACGCTCGGCCCAGGGCGACCGGGGCGCCGAGGCCGTCGCGAGCATCGAGGCCATCGCCAGCCTCGGCGACCCGAGCGCGGCGCCGCTCCTGGTGCGGCTCAGCCAGAGCCCGCTGGTAGCGCCGGGGGTGCGCCTGGCCGCCGTGGCGGCGCTGCTGCGCCTCGATGGCGACGAACACCTGCCGCTGCTGCGCGAGTATCTGGTCGCCCCCTCACCGCCACTGCGCATCCAGGCCCACGCAGCCCTGGCCGCGGTCTGCCCCAACGACCCGCGCCTCGGCGCGCCCCTGGCCGAGCCGGGCGCGCCCCTGGCCCTGCGGCTCCAGGCCCTGCGACATCTGGCCATCCACGACCCCGACTCGCCGATCATCGCGGCCGCCGTGGCCGCCCCCGACGAGCAGCCCCAGATGCGCCTGGCGGCCGCGGCCGTGCTGGCCAGCTCGCGCAAGCCAGGGGCAATCACGAGCCTGGCCGCCGCTCTGGACCCGCCCGAGCCTGAGATCGAGCCGGCGCCGCCCCTCCTGCGTCGCCGCAGCGCCCTGACCATTGGCGCTATCGCCCGCGGCAGCGGCCCTACCGCCGGGGCCGCCCAAGATCTCCTCGCTGCCATCGCCGCCGCCCCCGACCAGCCATCCGAGCACCGCCACTGGGCGAGCGAGGCCCTGCTGGGATGCTAAACTCTAGGCAGAGATCCAAGACGGAGTACCTGATGGCAACGCGTATCATGGTGATTGACGACGAGCCGCTGATCTGCCGGCTCCTGGAATACCAGCTCGGTGGGGCGGGCTACGAGGTCGCGACCTATGCGCGCTCGCACGAGGCCCTGCTCGAGCTGAGCCGCGCGCAGCCGGACCTGATTCTGCTTGACGTGATGATGCCCGAGATCAGCGGCTGGGATCTGTGCTGGCAGATCCGCAGCAGCTCGAACATCCCCATCATCATGCTGACCGCCAAAGATGGCGACGACGACGTGGTGCGGGGGCTCACGAGCGGCGCCGACGATTACATAGGCAAGCCCTTCAGCCAGGCCCAGCTTGTGGCCCGCATCGAGGCCGTGCTGCGCCGAGCCCAGGCGCCGGCAGCGCGAGGCCGGGCCGGCTTGCCCACGCCGCCAAGGGGGCTGGCGCCACTCGGACCTCAGGCAGCGCCGGCGCCCCGCCCCGCGCCAGGGCCCGAGCCGGCCCCGCCAGATCCCGCTCCACCGGCCGGACCTACGGCCCGGACGCCGCTCCTCCGGCTTGGGCCACACCTCGCCGAGGCGCGCCGCCAGCGCGGGCTCACCCTTCACGATGCCGGGCAGGGCAGCGGCGTACGCTGGGAGTTCCTGCAGGCAATCGAGAACGAAGAGTTCAGCTTCGTGCCGCAGGCCGACCTGCGCTTCGCGCTGCGGGCCTATGGCGCCTTTCTCGAAGTAGATCTCAAGCCCTATGCCAGCCGCGTCGCACGCCGGGGCAGGCCCCGCCCGCTGCCGCTCACCATCGGCATGGTGGCAATGATCGCCATCGCTCTGGTCCTGGTGACCCTGATGATGTAAGCGCGCCAGCGCACAGAGGTACACGGACACACGCCGCACCCGATCATCAGGGGCGGCGTGTGTTATACTAAGTGTCCCTCAGCGAACGCCCGGCAGCTAGCTGACCATCGTCAGCGCCGCGAAAGCGGGGGGCTCCTCGCAAAGCAGGAGCTTGTAGGCCTCCACCCCATATGGGGAGCTATCTATGAGCGCGAGCGTGATCGAGCACCTGCGACGAGTCGAGGTGTTCGCAGGCCTGAGCGATGAGGATCTGCTGCAGGTAGCCACCGTCTGTAAGCCACGAAGGCTTGGGGCTGGCCAGATCGTCTTTGAGGAGGGGTCCGACGGCGATGAGCTGATGGTCATCCTCGACGGCTGCGTGCGTGTCTCGATCAACACACGCCTGCCCCAGGGCACAATTACGGCAAGCACGATCAACATGCTCTACACCGGCCAGAGCTTCGGCGAGATGGTCCTGCTCGGCGGCGCCACCCGCTCGGCGACGGTCACCTGCGTTGACCCATGCACCCTGCTGGTCATCCGCGAGCGCGACTTCGCGGCCCTCTGCGAGCGCACGCCCCGGATCGGCTACCGGGTTATGCGCAACATGGCCTCTGACCTGGCCTACAAGCTACGATCCTCTAACCTGCTCCTGCGCGGTAATATCCGCTGGCAGCAGGGCGAGCTGGGAAAGCGCAGCTAGGCCACGGTAGGCAGCCCTATGCAGACGGTCCTGATCGTCGAAGACGAGCCCGCCATCGTGGCGGCCGTGCGCGAGCGCCTCGAGCGCGAGGGCTTCGCGGTGCTGGCGGCCGCGAGCGGCGAGGCGGCCCTTAACGCGCTCGCTGAGGCCCGGCCTGACCTGCTGCTCGTCGACGTGGGCCTGCCTGGGATCGACGGCTTCGAGCTGCTGCGCCGCGTCCGCGCCCGCGGCCTCGATATGCCCGTGATCATCCTCACCGCCCGCGGCGACGAGATCGACCGCGTCGTCGGCCTCGAGCTAGGCGCCGACGACTATGTCGTCAAGCCGTTCTCGGTGCGCGAGCTGGCCGCCCGCGTGCGCGCCCTGCTTCGCCGCGCCGCCGGGGTCGCCTCCCTGCGCGCCCAGGTCGCGGCGGCCCAGGGCGAGGCACCGCCCGCGCCGGCCGGCCTCATGATCGACCCCGCTCGCCGCCGCGTCACCATTGGCGACGCCCCGCTCGAGCTGCGCCCCCGCGAGTTCGACCTGCTCGCCCTGCTCGCCCGCCACCCCGGGCAGGTCTTCAGCCGCGAGGCCCTGCTGCGCCAGGTCTGGGGCCACGAGGGCTACCTCGACGCCCGGACCGTCGATGTCCACATCCGCCGCCTGCGCGCCCGCCTCGCCGCCATCGACCCCGCCGCCGCCGAGCTTCTTCAGACCGAGTGGGGCGTAGGCTACAGGCTTGCCGAGCGCTCGCCCTAGAGAATCCCCGGGCGTGCGGGCCGACGCCCCGCGAGCATTTCGCGTTCTGGTGCGGCGCAGGCGCACGCGCCAGAAAAGGAATGCGCTACCGGCGCTCTATCAGCCCTACGGCCGATGTGGTAGCCCGACGGACGCCGCTATGATCCCGCCTATGAGCAGCAGCGCCTACAGCCTGAGCCAGCAGCGCCTCCCCCGGAGGGTGGGGAGGTCGGGCTAGCCGCGGCTACAGACGTCCCTTCGCCCGCCGGGTATCATGCCCGGCGGGCTTTATGTTGGGCGCGGCATGCCGCGCCTGTCGGAGGTGGGTGGTGGACCTCAGCCTTTTTGCGCGGGGGGCGGTGATCGGGCTCGCGATCGCGGCGCCGGTAGGGCCGATCGGGGTGCTGTGCATCAGGCGAACGCTGGCTGACGGGCAGCTGACGGGCTTCGTGTCGGGCCTAGGGGCGGCCACGGCCGACCTGATCTACGGGTCAGTGGCGGTGCTGGGCCTGACGGCGCTGGCCGACCTGCTGGTGGGGGTCAGCTTCTGGACGCGGCTGGTAGGCGGGCTGTTTCTCTGCTACCTGGGGGTGCGGACCCTGCGCGAGGTGCCGGCCGAGCGCCCGGCCGAGGCGACGGCGCGGGGCCTGGCCGGGGCCTACGCCTCGACGCTGCTGCTGACGATCACCAACCCGGCGACGATCATCGCCTTCGCGGCAATCTTCGCCGGGCTTGGCGCGGCCAGCGTGGCCCGTGGGTACAACGAGGGGCTGCTGCTCGTGGCCGGGGTCTTCGCGGGCTCGGCCCTGTGGTGGCTGATCCTGAGCGGCGCCACCGGGCTGCTCCGCTCGCGCGTGACGCCCCGGTCGCTGCGCTGGGTCAACCTCGCCGCTGGGGCGATCATCCTGGGCTTCGGCGTGGTGGCCCTCGGGTCGCTGCTGGTCGGCTAGCGGCTCGCTTGTGTTCGGCGGTGCCATGCTGTGACGCGTGATGCATGACCCAGCCGGGGCCACGCATCGCGCGTCACACATCACGCCCAAATTACGCACCGCGCTTAGCTCTGCGCCCCCTGCGCCTCTGTGCTAAGCTTGCGGGGCGCCAGCCCACGGCGGAAGATATCGACCACCATGTCGGCGAGCTTCTCGGGGTCGGGGTCGGCGGCGATGCTGAGGCAACCAATGCTCGGCGAGATATTGAGGGCGAAGAAGACGCGCACGACGCTGGGCACATCAACATCGGAGTCGATCTCGCCGGCCGCGATAGCCTCGCGGATGGTGGCGACCAGCGTCTCGTCCACGCGGCAGAGATAATCGCGCGAGCGCGGGTGGCGCTCGAGCAGATCGAGGACCTCGGGCAGCCAGAGCTGCATCGCGCTGGTGCGGTGGGCGATCTGCAGGGTGACGCTGGTGTGCAGGAAGCGCAGCAGCCGCTCGAGGGGCGAGGCCGTGCCCTCGGCGGCGACATGGCTGAAGGTACGCTCGAGCAGCTGCATCGCCATCGCGGCCACCAGGTCGTCTTTGGTCGGGAACTGGTTGTAGAGGGTCGGCTTCGAGACACCAACGCGCGCGGCCAGGTCATCCATCGACATAGCCGCATAGCCCCGCTCGGCCATCAGCTGATGGGTTGCCTCAAGAATCTCATCGCGTAAAAGGGCCCTTCGACGCTCGCGCAGTGAAGATGTCATAGCCATTCCTACGTGCGAGCGAGGCGCCCTCGCCTCGCTCGCACGGACGAAACTTACCCTTCGACCTTAATGGCGACGCGGGCGCTCATCCCCGCTCGCAGGCCCTCGGGGTGGTCCTCGTCGAGGGTGATGCGCACGGCGTAGGTGCGCACATTGCCGACCACCGTTGCCGTCGGAGCGACGTAGGTCACGGTGCCGGCGAAGGTCTGGCCAGGGATGGCGTCGACCGTCACATCGGCGGCCATGCTCTCGCGCACCCGGGCCACATCGGTGTCGCTGACGTTCACCTCGACCCGCAGCTCGCTGATGTCGACGATCTGGACAGCCGGCAGCTGGCTGGCGCCGCCGGCGATGTCGCCGACGTCAATATTGACCTGCGAGACCACGCCGGCGAAGGGCGCCTTCAGGGTGCCCTTCGCCAGGGTGAGCTTGGCGGATTCGTGGGGAGTGCTGTTAACGTAGAGGCATTTCCACCCGGCGTAACGTGCACCACCTGCGACGACCGGGAAGGGATCGAGGTAACGGTTGCTGATGTGGACGAGCAGGATTCCGTGGTCGAGTCGGGCGAGGTAACTGGCGATGGCCTCGCGAGTGATGAGGTGGGCAGGGATGGAATCGCCAGCAAACGCGTCGAGCACGATGACGTCGAAAAGATCGCGGGATGCTGCGAGGCCGAGGCGCCCGTCGCTTTGAGAAATCTCCATTTTTGAAGGGCAGTCGCGGAGAAAATAAAATCTTTCGCGAGCGAGTTTGATCGCGAGTGGGTTGATGTCCCAGAAAACGAGATGGTCGTCCTTGCGTCCGTAGGCGGCGAGTGTGCCGGTGCCGAGGCCGATGGCGCCGAGACGGAGTGCGGGTTGCTGCTTGTGCAAGGAGTTGAGGACGATGCCGGCGGCCGAGCCTCGCGTGTAGTAGGTGGTGGGCAGGCGCCGGTTCTTTTTATCCAAAACTTGCTGGCCGTGCAGCGTGGATTCGTTGGAAAGCGAGAG